>JAESTN010000277.1 GCA_016763595.1 Flavobacteriaceae bacterium
AAATAATAATGCTCATCCATGATGCGAGAGGGATCCGACCTGTCTTTATAGAAATGCCATTCACCCACAGACTTATAGAGACCCCATGGAACAAAGACTTTGACACCTTGATCAATTCCCGGAGCATCTTTCTCCAATCGGAAATCATGCGCCGAAGCGTCGCGAACGTTTTCTTCTTGAAGAACAAATCCTGCCCTAAAGGCGTATGCATCATCTTTCTCGAGAAATCGCTGAAAGTCGTTTAAGTTGCTGAAGGATGTTTTCCCACCGCTAAGCGCAATCGCCTTTACACCTCCATGAAAGCCGTTATTCGTATATGCCGTAGAGTTGATCACTTTAGCGGAGTGCACCAAATGACTGTAGCCAATATCGAGATAAAGATTACCCATGACTCTGAAATTCTCATCAAATGTCATTGTGCCAATGGCAAACTTATAGAACGTGTTTTGAAAGATATGATTCAAAGTACCCTTAGTTTGAAAGTACCCATAGGTGTTGTAATACCGATCTTCTACATTGTTGTTCTTTCCCCAAGCAATGTTGTTAAAAAGATAGCCTTTGTGCATATTATCGAAGTAAAACGCCGTTCCAAAATTGGTGTTACTTAGTGAAAAGAAACTATCGAAATCATGATCCTTAGGCCAACCTTCGCGATAAAAAGAGTGTCGATACCCCAAGGAATTGCCAGAGATGTTGCTGTAAACGTAGGAGGGACCAATACCCCAAGAAGCAATACTTCCCCAATCATTTCCTTGCAACATAGTATTGGTTACCTTGTTATGATGAATAAGACAACGGTTCAACGGACTTTCCCACGATCGAAGTTTGTGTCCTACTCTTCCATGTCCACCGCCTGACCAACGGTTGTTCAGTGCTTGAATTCCAGAAGCGTATGTTCTGTCGATTACATTGTAAGCGATTTCGACCAATTCTCCTCCTTTTATTTCAATAGCGTGACATCCTTCTCCTGGAGGAGGTCGATCGCCAATATTATAAAGATTATTTCGGAGTATGCTCACATGTTTTAAACGTCCCAAAGGGTTGTTATCGGATCTTTTGTGAAAACCCCATACGCCTCCAAGTCCATAGCGCAATGCTATTGCATTATGATCGGTATGTTTTATGTCGCTGTCTTTTAGCTTGATGTAATCTCCCACATCACCATCGCGAAGCGGATAGTAGGATAGCGCTTTGATTACATGTTCAAATCGACAATGTGATATTGTGATGTTCGAACAGTTCCCAAGCAACTGGATGGCAGCTATTTTTTCACTCGTTGCCAACCAATCATCGATGTTCTCGAATCGGAAGGACAAACCAGATATCTCAATGTGATTCCTCTCACGAATCTCGATAAGAACTGGGTGTCTAGCAATCTCGACCCGCGCTTTGTTTGGATTTTCATCACCAGGAAGTCGAAGGAAGAGTCTTCCTCCTTTGCCTTTTCGGTTGCTTTTCTCTTTTCTATCAAAGAAATACTCCCCTGGAGAATCCAAGAATTGTGGTTTGTTTTCCAAGTAATAGCGGCAATATTTACCCGGGGAACGTTTCTGTCCCTCTAGCCATGGAACAAGAGATGATAATACAACTGATTGTTCCTCTGGTGAAAAGCGTTCAATAATTGCAGGATGTCCATATCCGGCGTAACTTAATTGTTCGGTCCATACTGTGGCGTCATTATAAAAATCTGGATCTTTTCCTGAGAGATTCACAGTGTCTATCATACGGTGGTTGCGATTGATGATATCGTTGGTCGCTTTTGTAATGACTTTACCATTGGTAAGCGTTTTACCATTCAGCTTAAATGATGTGTAATCTGAACATTCGACTTCCAAACCTTTTTCGCTGATTCCAATGATGACGATAGGGCTGGCTTCTCGATCCTTTCGGACTTTATCCGCTTCAAATCGTATATAATGATAAGCGTCACTTCCTTCATCTTTAAGTGTCCAGATCCTATCTCCTGCGGAAAAGCCTTTTGTCGTTTCTACAGAAAGGGTACCTGTGTATTTATGATCTGTCCATTCCCACCATTGGGTCTTTGGATCGTCTGGATTGGTAATGCTCCAATCTGGTTCTCTGGCGACAGGTATGCGGATAATCTCTTTATTATCAAAAGCCCAAAGCGACTTAGGATCGAAATCTATATCGAGGTCGATATACCAGATCTTGCCAAAAGACGACTTTGGAAATGGCAATCCATTCTTTTCTTTATATTTCTTCCATTTATTGCTGACCTTCATGGAACCAGCAATTTCGGCTTCTCCTTTTCCCCAGTTTGGATCCACCGTTAGGCGGATGGGATTGTTCTTTTCGCCCGATTCATTGGCAATCAATTGTCCACGGTAGGTAACGCCCTTTTTGAAAACATAGGTATGTACTCCTTTGGTTGCAGCAGCATGTCCACTTGCTTGTGGATCCCATGGATGGTGTTTCCACGGCTTTGCCATTGTACCAGGATTGTTGTCATTCCCCATCTCATAATCAATATATCTTTGAGAATCACCTGCTTTATAGTGAAACGGTTCTGGATTCCACTGAAAATCTGGCATGGATTGAGAATTTCCTGTCAAGCTTCCTAGAAGCAGAACAAATAACGAGGAAATCAGAAGTTTTTGGTAGGTATTCATACTTTATGGTTTTAAGTACTTTCGGGAGTATAAATCATCGGTTTACTTCCAAATATCATATTTAGCCCTGTGGCATGTTTTGGGTTTAAGGCTTATCTGGAACATACTTATCATGTCTATTCGGATTAATAGAAGGAGGTAAACTATTGATAAAGGATAGGTACTTTTCTTCTAATTCTTTCTTCATCTCAGGCATTGTTGCGCTTAAGTCATTCGTTTCCGAAATGTCAGCTGCCAAATTGTACAATTCGCTCTTTCCTTTGTAATTATAATACTTGTAATCCCCTTTTCTTACAGCCCCTTTATTCTCCCCATACCAATATAAAATATCATGTGGACTCCCTTTTTTCTTTCCTTCTAAATAAGGAATCAAATTCACGCCATCTAATTCGTTTTTATGATTTGGCACGGCATCTGCAACATCACAAAAGGTAGGGTACAAATCCAATGCACTTACAGGCTCTCTATATACTTGTCCTGCTTTCAATACCTTTGGATATCTCATAATAAAAGGAATACGTATCCCTCCCTCATACATTTGAGTTTTATGACCTCTTAGATTCCCATTACTCCCCAACATTTCTTTTTCCCATTCTTTTGGCCAATTCATTGGATACGCAAACGTAGCCCCATTATCGCTTAAGAAAACTACGATCGTATTCTCTGTCAGATTATTTTCATCTAAAGCATTTAAAATTTTACCTATATTCTCATCCATAGAAATTTGCATTGCGCCGTATAACTTCAATGCTTCCGAATCCAAATGCGCTACTTGCTTTTGATGAACCTTTTTAGCCTGTAAAGGAGTATGTGGTGCGTTAAATGCAACATACATAAAAAATGGATCTTTTTTATGCTTCGTTATATATTCTGAAGCTTGTCTACCTATTCTATCAGTCAGATATTCATCACCTTCGCGATCGGTAGGTCCCCAAAAAGGGCGACTCTTATGATGTTCTGTTGGTACACCATCCACACCTTTATACGCTCCGTTTTCATCCTGAAAATAACGACCCACAAAGTGCATCACAGAATACGATTCATCA
>JAESTN010000025.1 GCA_016763595.1 Flavobacteriaceae bacterium
AGCGCTGTGAAAATGCGATTAAAAAGAGCCAAGGGAAAAGTGGTTAAAATTTATAACGAATTGTAATATGGAGAATCCACATAAGAAAATATTCGAACATCAAGAAGTGCCAAAAGTACTGAAAGAGAAAGTGCTCAATGATGTTGGTATGATTAAGCTTACATTAGATGTGGCTGACTTATTTGTGGTTAAATATCCAAGTACACTGGGGTCGTTATTAACGGTAAATGAAAAGAAATCAATAAAGAAACCTAAGAAAAAATAAAAACATAAATTATGAAAGCAACTATAGCATTACAAATAGATTTTATGTCTTCTTTAGAAGATATTTGGAGTGAAATTTCATCAGGCCTACCAAAAGTTTTTGGATTTATAGGTTTTGTACTTTTAACGTGGGTTTTTATTAAAGTCTTATTATATGTGGTGAAAAAAGCATTAAATAAAACTAAAATTGATGAATGGTCTAAAAGATTAAGTAAAACAGAAATATTTGGCAATACAACGATTAATATTGTATTAACAACGGTTATTTTAAGTGTGTTAAAATGGCTATTGGTCTTGATCTTTATTTTAATTGGAGCAGATATTTTTGGTCTGAATATGGTTTCAGAAGGGATCGGTAGCTTTATTGCCTATTTACCTAGATTATTAACATCTTTATTGATTTTTGTTGGTGGAGTTTATGTTGGAACTTTATCAAAAAAAGCAATTCATTCTATGTTTAAATCCCTTGATCTTACCGGTGGTAATCTAGTGGCAAACATTGCTTTTTATTTGATAGTTGTTTTTATTTCTATAGCAGCGTTAGATCAAGCAGGCATCGACACGAGTATTTTAAAAAGTAATTTAACGCTAATTATTGGTTCCATTTTATTGTCATTTACAATTGCCTTCGGATTAGGCTCTCGAGATGTGATTAAACGTTTACTTTTTGGATACTATTCAAGAAAGAATTTTGAAATTGGAGATCGCATTAAAGTCAAAGATATTGAGGGTGTAATAGTAGCTATCGATAATATATGCATTGTTGTACTTAGTCGTAATGGTAAAGTTGTTTTGCCGATAAAAGAAATAGTGGATGAAATTGTAACAATTAAGCAAATCGAGTAAGGATAATTTGAGATTAACGTCTGTAAATAAATAAATGTGACTTTTTAAAAAGGATTGTGTCTTAAAAGTAGAATGTGAAAATGTAATTTATTTTGATATGGAATTAAAGAGTAAAGAAAAAGCTTTTATAAAGTTGCAACAGCAAATTAAAATCAACTCAAAAAATATATTAGTTTATAAAAGACTAAGTCCAATATTGATGTTGCTATTTGTGTTTAGCGCATTTATCATGTTTTATTTTAGTCTGTTAAATACAGAAAGTAACCTGCAACGTTTAATTGCAGGTTTGTTGGTGTTACTATTTTCAGCTTTAACCATATTTCACATTGCAATTGTAAGAAAGAAAAAGGAAAATAGAAATTTAGATACAGAAATTTATAAATTATTAAGATTATAATAGAGATTCGGGGGACGATCTATTATAGTATACAGAGGAAACTCTGTGTAAAAAGCAAAAGCTCATATCACATGAGCTTTTGTCTTTAAATAAAAGTTAAATATTTAATAAATTTTTGTAACTTGCACTACGATAGGTATTGGGGGATTTCTATCAAAAAACAAAAAGGTTGTTTGCAAATGCAAACAACCTTTTATTTTTATAAGAGTATTTTACTTTAAAATAATCCGTTTATTTGAGCGTCTATTCTATCTATAATGTAACCTAAATCTTCTTGATTGTCTACAAAGTTTAAATTATCTACATCAATAATAAGTAATTTCCCTTTTGTATAAGTAGAAATCCAAGCTTCATAGCGTTCATTTAATCTACTTAAATAATCAATACTAATTGAGTTTTCATACTCTCTTCCTCTTTTATGAATTTGCCCAACTAAATTTGGAATACTAGAACGCAAGTAAATCATCAAATCTGGTGGAGTTACTAATTTTTCCATCAATTCAAATAAAGAACTGTAATTTTGATAATCTCTATTTGTCATTAACCCCATGGCATGAAGGTTTGGCGCAAAAATATGAGCATCTTCATAAATAGTTCTGTCTTGAATTATCTTATTACCAGTCTCTCTAAGCTCTAAAATTTGTCTGAATCTACTGTTTAAAAAGAATACTTGGAGGTTAAAGGACCAACGTTCCATTTCTGAATAAAAATCGTCTAAATAAGGATTTTCTTCTACAGATTCGAAGTGAGGTTTCCAGTTGTAATGTTTGGCTAATAATTTAGTTAACGTTGTTTTACCAGCACCAATATTTCCAGCAATAGCTACATGCATAATTTATGTGTTCTAAAAAGGTTGAAAAAGAGTGATAAAGGTAATCAAATTTTAGAATTGGCAATGCAATTAACAAATCAATTTGTAGCCATAACCTCTAACATTCACAATTTGAATGTTTTCGTCACTTTTTAACTTTTTTCTTAGTTTCGTAATAAATACATCCATACTACGCGCATTAAAAAAATCATCATTACCCCAAAGTTTTTTCAAAATAAAGCTACGGTCAGAAATTTCATTTTTATTTTGTGTCAATAAAAATAATAACTCAGATTCTCTGTGAGTAAGTACTATTGTCTCTTTTTTATGCGCTAAAGTTTGCTTGGTGTGATTAAAAAGATACGCACCAATTTTAATTTTCTCAGTACTCAATTTTGTCGAATTTCTATTCAATAAGGAAAGTACTCTAACAATGAGTTCTTCCATGGAAAAAGGTTTTTTTAGGTAATCATTTCCTCCATGGCTAAAACCTTCTAAAACATCTTTTGTTTGTGACTTTGCCGTTAAAAATATAATAGGCACTTGTTTGTTTTCTTCTCTAATTTCTTTAGCTACGGTAAACCCGTCTTTAAAAGGCATCATCACATCAAGCACTAAAATATCAGGAGTATGTTGATGGTATAACTCAAGCGCTTTTAGGCCGTTTTCGGCCAAAAAAACTTCAAATTCTCTAGTCTCTAAACTTTCTTTAATGATTTGAGCTAAACTAGGTTCGTCTTCTGCTAAAAGGAGTTTGATTTTTTGACTCATATTGGCAATGTAATTTTAAAAATAGTATTAGAAGAATTCGGAATTAAACGAATTTCACCATTGTGTTTTTCAATTATTTTCTTAGTGTAATATAAGCCAATTCCAAATCCTTTTACATTATGAGTATTGCCTTTTGGAATTCTATAAAATTTATCAAAAACCTTATCTCTTTGATTTTTTTCAATATCATTTCCGTTATCTGCAATGGTGATTTCTAGGTTATTTAAAACAATATTTATATGAACTTCAATTTTATTTCCACCATATTTAATAGCATTGTCTATTAAATTACTAATCGCGTTTTCAAAATGAAAAGGGTCAATGTCAATCATTAATTCATCTTTAAAAGAATTAAATTCAATGCTCTTTTCTGTTGATAGAAATTCCTCTTTTAAAGAAGCATTCTTCACCAAGGATATTACATCTGTATTTTCTTTTTGTAGCAGTAATTTCTCACTGTCTAAAGTGGCTGTTTCTAACAGCTTTTCAACCATTTGGTGTAGTTTCTTTAATTGTAAATTCGAAATAGCCAGGTACTTTTTTGTTTTCTCTTTGTCATCAATTGCATTAAAAGTATCAATGGCTTCTAACGCAGTAGAAACTGTTGTGATTGGCGTTTTAAACTCGTGTGTGATGTTGCTAATTAAATCGTTTTTAATTTCTGCCAATTGCTTCTGTTTATTAATGATTTTTAATAAGTAAAACAAACAAGAAATAATCGCTAGAGATAGTAAAAAGGACAATAGTATTCCTGTAGAACTACGTTTTAATGCTTCTTTATTGGGGTTGTTTATTAATAATTGTAGTTTTTCATTCGGTTTTAAATAGGTAGATTTTGAAAACATCTTAATTTCTCCTTTCCATTCAACGTTTTTTGAGGAAAATTTTTTCTTTATAGAGCCATTTTCATAATGCACAAAACTAAAAGGAAGTAATAGGTTTTTTCGATTCAATTGTTTCTCAAAATAAGGGTTCAGTTTATCAAATTCAATGGAGTCTTGACTGATTGAGAATATAATTTTATTTGCCAGTCCTTTTACATGGTGCACACTGTCTGCTTGCAAGCCCTTAAAAACCGAGATGCCAGAAATGCTTTTTGGGTTGATATGTTTAAAGTCTGCAAACGTTTTTATATGATTTTTCGTTTTTTTATTTGATGTTTTTTTAAATATAGTGTCAAAATTTATTTTACCAAAAAAAGCGTTAAGTCTTTCTTTTGACATCACAGAATCACCTGACATATCTACAAAAGCAATGGTTGAATTTTTGGTGATGTCTGCAAAGTACTCCTCTATGGCTGTATCTAAACTAATTTGGATTTCATTCAATACACGCTGTTTGTTTTGTTGATAATTTTTATAATTCCAATATATCTGTACAGATATTGTGGCAATAACTGTACAAGTAATTAGATATAATAACCAACGATATTTTTTCGTGTTCATAGGTCAAAGGTAAGTAGTTATGTGTAAACTATCCAGTGGCTTAACACACGTTAACACACGTTAACCTTGTTTTGTGTAAATCATAATCATATTTGCAATAGAAAATTTAAACAAAACAATAGATATG
>JAESTN010000278.1 GCA_016763595.1 Flavobacteriaceae bacterium
TTATTGGTTATTCTTTCTCACTTGTGGCGAAAAAAATACAAATACGGCCCGTTAGAACATCTAATGCGAAAAATAACAGGATGATTTACATACATTATAAAACTAGACTCCAACGAATGCTTCCTAAAAATTGCTACTCATTTTATTATCCTACCTTTAGAGAGATAACTAAACCTAATTTATGATTACAAAACTTACGGTTCTTGCCATTTATGTTGCCATTCTATTTTTAATTGGAATTTTAGCTTCTCGCAGAGTAAAAAGTATGAGCGATTTTTATCTAGGAGGAAAAAAAATGGGCTTCTGGGCCGTCGCTTTTTCTGCAAGAGCAACTGGAGAATCTGGCTGGCTTTTAATTGGGTTAACAGGTATGGGAGCCATGGCTGGGTATTCTGGGTATTGGGTTGTTGCGGGTGAATTGCTTGGTGTATTTCTATCCTGGCAATTTATGGCCAAGAAATTCAAAATACGTTCAGATAAGTACCAATCCATCACAATTCCCGATTACCTTCAAAGTCATTTTAAATCATCTACAAACACGCTTCGAATCATCTCTGCTTCTGTCTTGGTTGTTTTTGTTGTTATTTATGTGGCATCACAAATGGACGTAACAGGCATTGCATTTGAATCGATGCTTGGTATTGATTATCGAATTGGCGTGCTTGTTGGTTTTAGTATTGTATTGATTTACATATTCATTGGAGGTTTTGTAGCTGCAGTTTGGTCAGACATGTTTCAAGGAGTTTTGATGTTTTTCGGATTGGTTTTGCTACCAATTGTGGTGTGGTTTTCTATGGATCATGGAGCTGGAATTACGGAAGGACTAAACGCTATTGACCCTACGCTTACACAAATAATGGGAAGAAGTGATGATGGTTGGATGAATTTATTTACCATTCTTGGCTTCTCTATGATTGGCTTGGGTTTCTTAGGATCTCCACAGGTATATGTTCGTTTTATGTCGATTAAAAGCGCACACGAAATTGACAAAGGAAAATGGGTTGCCTTAGTATTTACCCTACTAACAGATGCCGCAGCAGTAACCATAGGTATTCTAGCAAGAATTTATTTCACCTCTGAAGGACAAGATCCTGAAGTTGTTTTAGGAACAGGCGGTGAAGATGTGTTGAGTATGATTACCAACGAATTCTTACCGACTATTCTAGTAGCCATCTTTATTGCCATAGTGCTTTCTGCAATTATGTCAACCATAGATTCTTTGCTGATTCTTGCCTCTAGTGCGATTACACGTGACTTTTATCAGAAGATATTTAGACCAGATTTAAAAGATGAAGATTTAACAAAACTTTCTAGAATCGTAACAGTTGCCATGGCAATGGTGGCACTCGGAATCGCCGTTCTACTATACAACCTTTATCCTGATAGGCAAATTTTTTGGATCATGATTTTTGGATGGTCTGGAATTGCCGCCACGTTTTGTCCTGTTATTATCCTCTCTCTTTTTTGGGAAGGCTATACTGAAAAAGGTGCTATTGCTTCTATGATAACAGGGTTTGCATCTGTAATACTCTTTAAGTTTGTGGTATCTAATTTGGATGGAATAGGCCCTTATTTTGTAGAACTAGATGTGTTAGCACCTTCCTTTGCATTGGCAATGCTAATAGGGTATATTGTTTCAAAAATGTTTCCAAATAAAACGGTTTAAAAAAATTACAGAAATTTCTGTAGTTTTTAAGATGGTTTCTACTATGTTTATATAAAATTGGCAGTACGAAACAAAAACTAGTGTTATCGGGAACATAAACCCCGATAACATCATAAAATACTAACATATAGCCAGTTACCTGCAGGCGGAAAATTGTGCACTAAATTTAAAACCGAATATATATTAAAAGTGGATTAATCTTATGATAGAACTTACATTTGAGTATTGGAATAAACTTGCCGACCAAACTATAATGATTAGCTCACTACTTGGAGGGTTTTCAATTGCAGTAATTGCAAATATTTTAGTTTCTGATAAAAATACTCGACTATTGAAAAATATTATGGGAGCTTCGACTTTAGCTGCAAGTTTCTTTTTAGTAACAGTTTTCGCTATGACCAAACTTCTAATGATGACTACCAATGGTTATCCTTTGAAAGTGATTGAAAGTGATTTAATGCTTCCGCGCATTGTTGGAATGATTTCCTTTTTATTTGGGATTATATCATTGATTACTATGATTTCTTTAGCAGGCTGGACTAAATCAAAAAAAATGGGGAGATTTACTACTACAATCGGAATTTTTACATTTATAATAATAGTAATTATGCTGACTTAAGAATTGAAAGAAAGAAAAAGCCAGCGGGTAACAACCTGTATAATTAATTGCTAGTTCTACGCTACCGACAAAATTAGGTGCTTAGACCCGCAAAAAATGGTATACAAACACGTTGCAAATAATTACGGAACACACTCAAAACCTAAAAAGATAAATGAGAATATTTTTTTCGACAAACATAATTTGGAGAATACTTGAAAATCGAGCTCTAAAAATATTTTCTATAGTTGGAATATTTTCATTTTGTATAATTTATAATTTAAATTCTAATATAGAAATATCATTTTTGGAATTTTTATTGGTCACATTAATACTAATGAGTTTAGGAATATTTGTTTCTGGAATAATATTATATGGTTGGTATAATTTTGAATTGAAAAAGAACATATTTTTAAATAGATCTGAAATTTGAATTTCGATTACTTTACTCGTATTTACATTCTCTATTATGTAATTATGTTACCAATTGGAATGTTGTTTTAAAACTTGAAACAAACTCTAGGAATAAGGAGAAAATCAAAATTGTGAATTTTTACTCAAACGCTGTATTAAAAAAAATGAAAAGAAATAACAAAATGGGTATTGTATTTATTTTATTTGGTCTTTTAGTTCTTCTTTATAAAAGAGAAGGGTTTAATGGATTTGGTGGTTATGTAGATAATTCTTGGGAAAATATTATAATCAGTTTGATTCTAATTATTATTGGAATATTTTCATTGAAA
>JAESTN010000026.1 GCA_016763595.1 Flavobacteriaceae bacterium
AATTGAATGTCTATAAGGTTTTTGTTGTTTTTAGTATCAATATTTTTAATGGTTCCTATTAGTATTCCTTCAGGAAAAATGGTGGATTTTCCATCTGTAATAATTGTATCTCCAACTTTTAGAGTTGCCTGTCTTGGAATGTCGTGTAATTGAACAATGTTATAATTTTTCCCGTCCCATTCTAAACTCCCAAAATGATTGCTGTTTTTTAAACGGGCATTAATTTTACTATTGCTATTTAAAATGGATTGCACCCGAGTGTATTCAGAATTAGAATTTTCGGTTATCCCAATAATTCCTTTACTATTTATTACGGCCATTTCTTTGTTAACCCCTTGAGAAATTCCTTTATTTAGGGTTAAATAATTATTAGGAAAATGATAACTATGTCTTATGATTTTTGCTTTAGTATATGTGTACTTTTGATTGTAGTTCAACGTGTCAATTACAAAATGAGTTATAATAGAATCGTGTGTTGAGTTGTATTTTTCTAAGAGGTTTTTTAATTTTTCATTTTCAGATGCCAATTCTTCATTCTGAGTTTTTAAATTAAAATAATCAGATAATTTTGAGAAATTTTCATACAATCCTCCTGTAACTCCGTTTGCAGAGCTAATAAATTTACTTTTATGAAAAGTGTTGTTATTGATGATTAGAAATAGAGCAATAAACTCTAGCAAAACAAAAAATAGAAAGTATCTATATTTCTGAAAAAAATAAAATAATTGCTGCATAGAAAAAGAATAAAGTGTCCGTTATTTCATTAATACACTTTTGTATTTTTGAATCTCATTTAAGGCGATACCTGTGCCACGCACAACAGCTCTTAAAGGGTCTTCTGCAACATAAACAGGCAAGTCTGTTTTTCTAGATAAACGCTTGTCTAGCCCTCTAAGCATTGATCCTCCTCCAGCTAAGTATATTCCAGAATTATAGATGTCTGCAGCTAATTCTGGTGGGGTTTTTGATAACGTTTCCATTACGGCATCTTCAATTCTTAAAATAGATTTGTCTAAGGCCTTTGCAATTTCTCTAAAAGAAACTTGTACTTGTTTTGGTTTACCACTTAATAGATCTCTACCTTGAACTAACATGTCTTCTGGTGGAGTATCCAAGTCTTCTGTAGCCGCACCAATTGTTATTTTAATTTTTTCTGCAGTAGTTTCTCCAACATATAAATTATGCTGTGTACGCATGTAATACATAATGTCATTGGTGAATACATCCCCAGCAACTTTTACAGATTGATCACAAACAATTCCTGCCAAGGCAATAACTGCAATTTCAGTAGTTCCACCACCTATGTCAATAATCATATTCCCTTTAGGCTCCATAATGTCAATACCAACACCAATTGCTGCTGCCATTGGTTCGAAAATTAAATAAATTTCTTTGGCATTCATATGGCGAGCAGAGTCTTGTACTGCACGTTTTTCTACTTCTGTAATACCAGAAGGAATACAAATCACCATTCTTAAAGCAGGAGGGAAAAGTCTTTTCTTGATAGAAGGAATTTGTTTTACAAATTCTTTGATCATTTCCTCAGATGCTTGGAAATCGGCTATAACTCCGTCTTTTAATGGGCGAATGGTCTTGATATTTTCATGGGTTTTTCCCTGCATTAAATTAGCTTTATGTCCTGTAGCTATTATTTTTCCAGTTGTTCTATCTCGGGCGACTATTGACGGACTGTCAATGACCACTTTACCATTGTGAATGATAAGTGTGTTTGCTGTACCTAAATCAATAGCAATATCCTCCGTCATAAAATCGAAAAAACCCATAAAATATCTTTGTTAATTATTTTTTGATGTATTCTTACAAAGCTACTAAATTTCTGTCTTCAAAACACAGATAATTTAGAAGTTATTTTTTAATGCTTAAAATGTCTCGTTCCAGTTAAAACCATTGAAATATTATGGTCATTACAATAGTCAATACTTAATTGATCTTTAATAGAACCTCCTGGTTGAATTATACTTTTAACCCCGGCGTTATCAGCAATCTCCACACAATCAGGAAAAGGGAAAAATGCATCACTTGCCATCACAGCTCCATTTAAATCAAAACCAAAATTAGTTGCTTTTTCAATCGCTTGTTTTAAAGCATCAACTCTACTTGTTTGACCAGTTCCACTCGCTAATAGCTGATTATTTTTTGTAAAAACAATGGTGTTAGACTTGGTGTGCTTACAAATTTTTGAAGCAAACAGTAAATCATTTAACTCCGTATTTGAAGGTTTCGTATGTGTAGCGTAGGTTAGATCATCTAAAGTATCTGTTTTAGTATCTTTTTCTTGTACTAAAGTTCCATTTAAACAAGATCTTACTGTGGTATTTGGTAGTTCAACTTGTTTCTGAATTAATAAAACCCGGTTCTTTTTTCCTTTTAAGATCTCCAAAGCCTCACTAGTGTAAGAAGGAGAAATCACAACTTCACAAAATAATTTGTGAATTTCTACAGCGGTCGCTGCATCAATTTCTGTGTTCGCAATTAAAACTCCGCCAAAAGCAGAGGTTGGGTCGCCAGCTAATGCATCTACATAGGCTTGTTTAATGGTTTTTCTTTGTGCAAACCCACAGGCATTGTTGTGCTTTAAAATGGCAAATGTAGGATCTTCACCAGCAAACTCATTCATTAGGTTTACGGCGGCATCAACATCTAACAAATTGTTATAGCTTAATTCTTTTCCGTGTAGCTTATCAAACATTGCTTCTAAATCTCCAAAGAAAAATCCTTTTTGATGAGGGTTTTCTCCATAACGTAAAATAGCGCCATTATTTTCACTGATCTTTAATGAAAATTCTTCATGATCTGAATTGAAGTAGTTGAAAATTGCAGTATCATAATGAGAAGAAATATTAAATGCTTTTCCTGCTAATTTTTTTCTGTCTGATAATGTTGTTACTCCATTACTTTCTGTAATCAAGTTTAGAAAGGCATCGTATTGCTCCATTGAAGAAAGAATAACGGTGTCTTTAAAGTTTTTTGCAGCTGCCCTAATTAAAGAAATCCCACCAATATCAATTTTCTCAATAATGTCTTGTTCTGGAGCTCCTGTAGCAACTGTTTTTCCAAAAGGATATAAATCAACAATAACTAAATCTAATTGAGGAATGTTGAACTCTTTTAATTGAGCAGCATCATTTTCGTTATCCTGTCTGTTTAAAATTCCTCCAAATACTTTTGGATGTAACGTTTTAACTCTTCCGCCTAAAATAGATGGATAGGAAGTTACATCTTCTACAGGTACCACATGTATACCTAAATCTTTTATGAATTTTTCTGTACCACCAGTAGAGTAGATGGTAACATTTTGTTCGTTAAGTTTTTGAACTAATGG
>JAESTN010000279.1 GCA_016763595.1 Flavobacteriaceae bacterium
TTAGAAAACTTCTTATTTAATAAATATTTAACGTTCTTGTTCTTATCTTTGAAAGGCATGAAAAACGGGTTATTCATATTGTTCTTACTTCTTTCTCAAGTAAATTTTGGCCAAAACGACTATGTATTGGCCGAGAGATATTATCGTGATGGAGAATATAAAAAAGCAACAGAACTCTTTAAAGTTCTGCTTGAGAAAAACCCCTATAACACAACATATTTAAAAAGATTGACAAGCTCTTATCAAGAAACTTCTCAATTTGATACTGCAGAAAAATTGCTAAAAAGCAGGTTATTGGCAAACCCAAACCAAACTTATTTATTTGTTGAAATAGGATATAACTACGACAGACAACATCAAAAAGAAAAGGCGAAGATTTATTATGATAAAGCCATTGCATCAATTCATAAAAACACAGGGATGGGTGGCTTTATTGGTCGGCTTTTTAAAGAAAACGCGTTGTTAGAGTACGCAATTTCTGCCTATGAAAAAACCATGTTCTACAATCCAAATGCGAATTATCAATTTCAAGTTGCACAGATTTATGGAGAACAAGGGAACTTTGAGAAGATGTTCACTTCCTATATTGACTTAGTTGATATAAATGTCAATTACCTGAATACTGTACAGCGTTACACAAGTAGATACATCACAGATGACAAGCTAAACAACAACAACATTCTGTTTAAAAAAGCACTGATTCGAAAATCTGTTCGCAATCCAAAAGATGTATGGAATACCTTATTAAGTTGGTTATTTATTCAGCAAAAAGAATACAATAAAGCCTTTATTCAAGAGAAGGCATTGTTTAAAAGAGATCCAAAAAACATTGTTAACATACTCAATCTTGGCTATAACTCTTTTCAAAACGAAGCCTACACTACTTCTGCTAGTTGTTTTGATTTTATCATTCAAAACAGTCCATTTATAGCGCAGGTTTTAACAGCTAACTTATATACTATAAAAATTTCGATTGCTAAAGACCAACCAAATACGGATCAATTATTTGACGCTGTTTTTTCTAGATATGGTAAAAAATCATCTACCTTAAAGATACAATTAGAACAGGCCAATTACTTGACTTTTAAAAAGAACCAACCAGAAAAAGCAATCTCCGTTTTAGAACATTCGCTAAAAATTGCTTCTTCAAAATTTCAAAAAGCAGCCATTAAAATTAAATTGGGCGAAGTACATGTGTTTATTGGCAACTATAACAAAGCATTAATTTACTTTTCGCAGGTACAAACAAGCATAAAAAATCATCCTTTAGCACAACAAGCACGCTTTAAAGTGGCGCAAACCTCCTTTTTTAAGAATGATTTTAAATGGGCTTTTGCACAACTTAAGGTGTTAAAAGCATCGACCACGCAATTAATTGCGAACGATGCCTTAGCGTTATTTTTAATCATCTCTGACAATCAACCCAAAGATTCTTTAGACACAGGTTTAAAACTATATGCACAAGCAGAATTACTCGCTTTCCAGAATAAAAACAAACAAGCAATTGATACGTTGCAACAGGTAATCACAAAATTTAAGGGTCAAAAAATTGAAGATGAAGCGCTATATAAACAAGCAAATCTATTTTCAAAAACGAACCAGTTTGAAAAAGCAATTCACAGGTATACTCGAATCATAACTTTAGATTCGGCAGGAATTTTTGTGGACGATGCCATTTATCAAATAGCAGAGATTTACAATTCTAAATTAAATAATACAGAAAAGGCATCAGAGTATTATCAAAAGATTATTTTTGACCATCCTTCTAGCATATATTTGGTTGAAGCCAGAAAGAAATACAGAAAACTAAGAGGAGACACCATTAATTAACCCATTTTTACATTAAAACAAATGTACATATACAATGTCACTTTAAGTATTGATAAAAGCATTCATGAAGAATGGCTAGAGTGGATACACCATCACATTCCAGAAGTATTGGCAACTGGCAAATTTATATCCGCAAAATTAACACAGGTATTAATTGAGGAAGAAATGGACGGAGTAACGTATTCTATCCAATATACCGCAAACTCTCGAGAAGATTTAGACAGTTATTATAAAGAAGATGCAGAGCGGTTACGCAAAGACGGAATGCTAAAGTTTGGTGATAAAATGCTAGCTTTTAGAACCGAATTAAAAATTGTGAATGAGTTTTTTTCTAATCAAGTAAAAAATTAAGTATGGGCGTTAGAGCTAAAAAACATTTAGGACAACATTTTTTAATCGATGAGAGCATCGCAAAAAAAATAACAGATGCGTTAACCGAAAACGGGTACGATCATGTATTAGAAATTGGTCCTGGGATGGGAGTTTTAACCAAGTATTTATTAGAAAAAAAACCGAAAATTACGGTTATGGAACTTGATTATGATTCCGTAGCATATTTAAAAGAATCCTTTCCTTTAGAACATATAAAATTAGATACCAGTAAAGAAAAATTTTCCATTCTTGAAGGTGATTTCTTAAAACAAGACATCAACAAGGTTTTCAATAATGAGCAATTTGCAATTATTGGTAATTTCCCTTATAATATCTCTTCTCAAATTCTTTTTAAAGCAATTGAAAACAGAGCACATGTACCAGAATTTGCTGGAATGTTTCAAAAAGAAGTTGCCAAAAGAATTGCAGAAAAAGAAGGTAGTAAAGTGTACGGAATCTTATCTGTATTGACTCAAGCATTTTATGATGTTGAGTACCTATTTACAGTACCACCAGAAGTATTTAACCCTCCTCCAAAGGTAGAATCTGGCGTAATTAGATTGATACGAAAAGAAAACTACACACTTCCTGTAGATGAAAAACTCTTTTTTAAAGTCGTGAAAATGAGCTTTAACCAACGTAGAAAAATGTTACGAGGAAGCTTAAAATCATTTAAACTTTCGGATTCCTTAAAAGAAGACCCTATATTTGCGATGCGTCCAGAACAATTATCCGTGGAGCAATTCATTAATTTGACCGCAAAAATAGCAGCCAATGGCATTTAAAATTACAAAAGAACTTTTAGAAAATGTCGCATTATATATCGAAAACGGTAATAATAATGCGCTGTCGTCTCTGTTTGCAGAAATGCATCATGCAGATATTGCAGAAATTTTAGATGAAATTTCTTTTGATTATGCTGTGTACATTATCAAACTATTAGATAGTGAAACTACTGCTGAGGTGTTAATGGATGTTGATGATGACGTTCGTGAAAAAATCTTAAAAAACTTATCTGCTAAAGAAATCGCTGAAGAGATTGATGCGTTGGATACAGATGATGCCGCAGATATTATAGCAGAGTTGCCCGAAGAAAGGCAAGAGGCGGTAATGTCTGAAATTGAAGACGAATCGCATGCCAAAGACATTGTAGATCTATTGCGTTATGATGAAGATTCTGCCGGTGGTTTAATGGCCAAAGAATTGGTGAAGGTCAATGTAAATTGGACCGTTTTGAAGTGTGTCAAAGAAATGCGGGCTCAGGCAGAAGAAGTGACAAGAGTACATTCTATATACGTTGTTGATGATAGCGGAAAATTAAAAGGAAGACTTTCTTTAAAAGATTTACTAATTGCCTCTACGAGAACTTCTATTTCTGAAGTCTACATACCAAAAGTAGATTTTGTAAAGGTAAATGATGAAGCCGAAGATGTGGCTAATATTATGCGTAAATACGATTTGGAAGCCATTCCGGTTGTAGATGAATTAGGCATATTGGTTGGTAGAATCACCATTGATGACATTGTAGATGTAATCAAAGAAGAAGCAGATAAAGATTACCAATTAGCAGCAGGTTTAGTAGAAGATGTAGAAGCTGATGACAGTATTGCACAATTAACAAGAGCACGATTACCTTGGTTATTTCTTGGATTAATTGGTGGTGTAGGCGCTTTCTTGATTATGGAAGGCTTTCAAGATATCTTTAAAGAAGATGCTATATTATTCTTTTTTACTCCTTTAATTGCTGCCATGGCCGGAAATGTGGGAGTGCAATCTTCTGCAATCATTGTACAAGGATTGGCAAATGACGATATAAAAGGAAGCATCAACAATCGCCTAATAAAAGAAATGCTATTGGCTGCTTTAAATGGATTCATTTTAGCAATTTTCTTATTTCTTTTTATTTGGTTTTACAACGGAGAAACTCAAAAAGCCTTGGCCATTTCTGTTTCTTTAATTATTGTAATTATAGTTGCTGGAATTATAGGAACGTTTATACCGTTATTTTTAGACAAACGCGGAATTGATCCCGCAATTGCTACAGGTCCGTTTATTACAACAAGTAATGATATTTTTGGAATCTTAATTTACTTTTGGATAGCCAAACTAATTATTGGAATTTAAAAAGCTTTTGATGTGTTAAATCAAAAGCCTTTATTTTTCCTTTTCGAGTTGTTACCCTAACCACAACTGCAAATCCCCACCTTTTTCAATAGGAATTCCTTTTTTATAACAGGTCAAAGTTACGTTTAACCAGAACAATACACCTGTTGAAAACCGCAAATGAAAACGTGAAAACCCGCAAAAAATCAATCAATAATCCCTAATTCTTTTGCCTTTAATATTAAATCTGTGTTATTTACAGCATTTAAATCTATTCTTAAATTGGCTAACTTAGCTTCAATAGACCTTAACTTTATAGGAGATCCATCGGCTTTATGTATCACTCCAACTAGGTTACTTATTTTAGATTGTTTTGGTAATTCTTTTAAAATCTGAATCGCAACTTCGTCCATTTGTATTTCTACACAGGCTCTTTTTATAAGCTTTTGATGCACTTCATGTGAATAATACACATCATTATTCATTATTTTTTTAATTGCAAAATTCAACTCAGTTGCATCGCACTTATTTTTTAGTAAATAGGCAGATGGTTTTAAATTATGAATCACATTATAAAGCCTATTTGTTTCTGTATGACCAGTAATAACTGCAATCTTAATTGCAATTTTTTCTTTTTGAATTGCTTTTATCAAATGTTCGCCGCTTTCAATTTTTGTAGAAAAAGAGCTGTTGTCAAAACTTAAATCTGTAAATAGAATGTCAAAAGATCCTTCTTTTATTTTTGCAAATGCATCATCGCAATTTGTACTAGAAACGACTTCATAATTTCCTTTTTCTTTAAGTGATGACATGATTCCGTCAAGGATCAATTGGTGGTCATCTACTACTACTATTTTTAATGGACTAAACATGTATAGGGATTTCTATTTGAATGGTGGTTCCTTTATTAATAATGCTTTGTATTTCAATTTTACCGCCTAACTCTTGTATTCTTTCTCGTTGATTTTTTAACCCAATTCCACCTGCCTTTTCTGACACATTAAATCCAACTCCAGTATCTTCAATACTTACATATGCTTTATTTTTATCAAGAGTAAGCCTAATCTTTATGTGCGTTGTCTTTGCATGTTTATGTGCATTTTGTACATTTTCTCGAATGCATAAATACACCGTTCTTTTGATAGAATTTTCTAGAATCGACCAATCATTTTCTTTTAATCCACGAATAGAAATTTTACATGTTGAAGAGAAATAATCACTCACTAAATTCACCAATTGATCCTGAAAAGAAACCTCATCAAAATTGACACTACTTAATTGGTGTGATAAATTCCGAACATTATTTGTTACAGAGTTTAAGCTTTCTGCAATGGCTGTTTGATTGTCCTTTTCTAATTGTTGGTGTAACATCCTTAAATCTCCAGCCACTTCATCATGCAACGACTTTGCTATTTGTTGCCTTTCTTCTTCTCTAACCTCTACCTTTTGTAATTGTGCCTCAAAAGCCAATTTTTTTCTTCTATTCTTAAATACCAAAACACTAATTCCTAAGAGCAACAGACTTCCTATTGCGACTAAAAAACCAATTGCTTTTTGCTGTTTTTCTTGTTCTATTTCTAGTTGTTTATTCTCATTTTCAATTTTTAATGTAGCATTTTCTTTTTCTTTTTTATCCGTTTCAAATCTAATTCTAGCAAATTGATTTTTTATTGTTCGTTCTCGTTTAAACAAACTATCGTTTAAACGGATATATGTTTTCAAATATTCATTTGCAGTTTTTCGATTGACAATTTTAGATTTTGCCAGTAATTTCAATGCTCTTGTTTCTCTTAGTAAATGCTTAGACTCTTTAGCAAATTCTAACCCTCTTTTAGCATGATACAGTGCTTTTTTTTCATCATTCATAGCATAGTAATACTTTGACAATAAATTATGACTGGTACTTAAACCTTTTGTATCATTATTCTTAACCTTTAAATCATTCGCTTCTTTTAATCCTTGGTACGCTTTTTCTGGGTTCTTTTGTAAAATATACGCATCAGATAAATTTTCTACCAATAAATAATATTTTGAACGAAATTTAATCGCAATACTATCAAGAGCCAATCCTTCTTTTAAAAAAGTGATGGCCTTATCATAGTTCCCTTCATTGATATAAGTAATCCCAATATTATTAAAATAATTCAATATGGCTCTTGTTTTCCTTCTTCCATTTGGGTTTTTCTCATTTATTTCTTTCGCCTTATTCAAATACCTTCTTGCTTCTTTATATTTACCTGCTCTTGAAGACAGCAGTCCTAAATTTGTATATAAAAAACCAGTATATCGATAATCATTGATTGGTTCTAAATATTTCAGTCCTTCTATTGCTGAAATTTCAGAACCTAAAAGATCTTTCCCATCTCGTTGTACATTAGCCATACTTAACAAGCGCCTACCTACTTCCAAAGAATCTTTAATAAGCACAGAAATATTTTTGGATTCTGCATAATAATACAAAGAACTGTCTCTTGTAAAATTTAACAAATGAAATAAAGCTTTATAATGGAACATTTTTGCCAAGGCAAGAGAGTCTTGAGAACGCATATACAGCCTTTTCAAATTTTGGTGTGCTAAATCTAAGTTTTTGACTTTCTTTTTAAAATAGCTTTGTAGTCCAAATTTGATATTGGTTTCTCTAATTAAAGAATCGTGATGTATTTCTTCAGCTAAATCAACAGCTCGTTTTAACTCTTTGAGTTGGTTTTTTCTTTTGGTATTATTGAGATAATACAAGATAGAATCTTTTTCAACCATTGGTTTTTGGGAGAAAACAAGATTGCAAATAAGAAAAAAAGAAAAAAGAAATAGTTTTTTTTTGTAAAGCATACTAAAAAACGCCTTGAAACTTCAAGACGTTATATTTTTTTAAGAGTTAACCACCTTCACCACTTCCGTTTCCTTCATCTCCGTCTCCTGTATCAGCATCATCTCCGCCTGGTTGGCCTTTTAGTACTTCACTTTTTAAACACTTTTCAAATTTCATCATATTACAGCGTATTAAATTAAACAATTAACTTACTGCCCGAGGGATAGCATTACTGTATAAATGTATTGCATTCCGTTTAAAATTCAAAGATTATTTCAACTTATTAAATAAATCCCACAATACAACTCCACAGCTTACTGAGATGTTTAAAGAGTGTTTGGTTCCTAATTGCGGAATCTCAATACACATATCAGAAGCATAAACTACCGCTTGCTGCACGCCTTTTACTTCGTTCCCCATTACAATCGCATATTTTTGATTGTTCTCTGGCGTAAATTCGTTCAACATTGTGCTATTCTCTGCCTGTTCAATAGACAGTACTTTTACCTTGTCTTCTTTTAGTTTCTCAACCAATTCTAAGGTATCACTTACATATTCCCATGCAACAGACTCCGTGGCTCCTAAGGCTGTTTTATGAATCTCTTTATTTGGTGGTGTAGCTGTGATTCCGCAGAGGTAAATTTTCTCTATTAAAAAAGCATCACTGGTTCTAAAAACAGATCCCACATTGTTTAAGCTTCTAATATTATCAAGCACTACAATCAACGGCGTTTTTGCGACTTCTTTAAAGGCATCCACCGTAATTCTACCCAACTCGCTATTTTTTAGTTTTCTCATATTCTTATTAGATTCAGAATGACAAAGGGTCAAAAGTTACAAAGACAAAAACCCAGAGATTCTGAATTTGGTTGCCTAGGCACCGTATTTCAATATTCGTTTTGAAAAGGAAGTCCTAAATACCAATCCACTAACTACTTTTCTTTATCTTCGCAAAACTAATTTAAAATTCCGAAAGACTTGGCAAAAGCAACCACAAAAAAGGTAACTCCTTTAATGAAGCAATACAATGCAATTAAGGTACGATACCCAGATGCAATGTTACTTTTTAGAGTTGGAGATTTTTACGAAACCTTTGGAGAAGATGCTAAAAAAGCTGCTGGAGTTTTAGGCATTACATTGACAAAACGTGGTGCAGGAAGTGAAACAGAA
>JAESTN010000280.1 GCA_016763595.1 Flavobacteriaceae bacterium
CTCGTTATGAAGCAAATGACATTTTGATGACCTTTGTAACCAATCATGATGAAAATTCGTGGAATGGTACAATTAAAGAAAGAATGGGAGATGCATCAGAAGTGCTAACTGTGTTGAGTTATTTAGTGCCAGGAATGCCGTTGATATACTCAGGACAAGAATATGGGTTAAACCATCGATTAAAATTCTTTGAGAAAGATGTTATTCCACATGCCAAAGGTAAAGAATGGAATTTGTTGAAATCTTTAGGTGAACTAAAGAAAACTAACTCGGCCTTAGATGGAGGGAAAAATGCCGCAGCATACATTCGATTGAATACAGAAAAAGAAGTACTAGCCTTTGTAAGAAAGAATGGGCGTGATGAGGTAGTGTTTGTTGCAAACTTATCAAAAGGAGCTATTAAAGGAGTTTTTGGGGGCGAAGGGGTTTATAAAGACTATGTCACAGGCGAGAAAATAAAACTATCAAAGTCAGAACCTTTGGATCTTGATGCATGGGGATATAGAATCTTGATAAAAGAATAAATAGAATAAATGCAATTCAAATATGTAAACTCTAGTGAAAGCTAGAGTTTTTTTATTGCCTCTAAGAATTGTATTGAGTTACTTAAGCCCGATTTGTTTTCTGTGTAATCGGAAGTATGTAAGAATACCACAACCATTGAAGTACTGATAAAAATAAACCCACCTCTACAATAGGGGTGGGAAAATTGCTATGAAAATGAAAAGTGCTAGATCGCACTGTTTTTCAAGTTAAAGGTAATGAATTTGTTCTTTGTTTTTTTTAGAAATGTGAAAAGGGGTAATTGTACCTATTGTGTTAGGAACTAAAAATATGGGCATAAAAAAACCACTCTTAAAAAAGAGTGGTTTTGGTGGTGCCTCCAGGAATCGAACCAGGGACACATAGATTTTCAGTCTATTGCTCTACCAACTGAGCTAAGGCACCATTCGCGTTATGCGGGTGCAAATATACTACCTCTTTTTTTAATTAACCAAATAAAATTGTAAAAATTCTGTTGTATTTTTGAAGCTTATTTAAACTCGAGGTATGAATTTAATTATTGATGTGGGGAATACAAGAATCAAATCGGCTGTTTTTGAGAGTAATAGATTGATAGAATTGTTGGTTTTCACTGAAAAAGAACTGTTAGATAAAGTAGATTTTTTTTTATCAAAATATGCAATAACGAATGGGATTCTGTCTTCCGTTACCGTTTTAACAGGAGATTTGGTGAAAAACCTACAGAAAAAACTACCTTTTATGGTTTTAGATTCTACAACAAAAGTGCCGTTTGTTAATAAATATAAATCAAAAGACACTTTAGGAGTGGATAGAATTGCTGTTGTTTCTAATGCGGCTGAAAAATTTTCAAAAGAAAATGTATTAATAATTGACGCAGGAACCTGTATTACCTATGATTATTTAAACGCTAGTAATGAGTATTTTGGAGGTGCAATTTCTCCAGGGATTGAAATGCGTTATAAATCATTAAATTATTACACTTCAAAACTCCCTTTGTTAGAAAAAAAAGAAACAAATTTTATGATCGGAGCTACAACACAAGAGTGTATGCATTCTGGTGTTGTTAGCGGGGTTGTTGGAGAGATTACATTCATGATTGATGAATATAGAAAAGAAAATCGACATTTAACAGTAGTTTTAACAGGAGGAGATACATATTTCTTGGCTAAACAATTAAAAAGTAGCATATTTGCCAATCCAAATTTTGTTTTGGAGGGGCTAAATACAATTTTGATACATAACAAAGAGGAATGCTAAAGAAAATTTTCTATATATTTTTACTATTTATTTCAATAACAACTTACGGTCAAAGATCTAATTCTTCACCTTATTCATTTTTTGGTATTGGCCAGCAATATGGTTCACAAACTGTAGAGCAAGCTAGTATGGGAGGAATTGGAGTGTCTTTTTCTAGTTTGTATCATTTAAATTTCATAAACCCTGCTGCAATTTCAAGCTTGCGTTTTGCTACTTATTCAGTAGGTTTAAATGTAAATGATTTAACAATAAAAGACAATTCTGGTTCGCAAAAATCAACGTCTACAAGTATTTCTTATATCAATATGGGGTTTCCTGTCGGTAAAAGAGCCGGTGTTGCATTTGGATTGAAGCCAAACACATCTGTAGGTTATTCATTATTGAATGTAACAAATGATGTAAATGGTGATCCGTTTGAAGCAACTAGATTTTATGGTTCTGGAGGGACAAATAAAATATATGGTGCCTTTGGTATGGGAATTACTAAAAATTTGAGTGTAGGTTTTGAAGCCGAATATATTTTTGGTAAAACAGAAAATAACATTATCTCTCAAAAGGTAAATGTGCATTTAGCAACTAAAAATAATGAAGTTACTACCATAAGAGGAACTGGATTCAAATTAGGGTTGTTGTATCACAAAGAGTTTTCTAATAAAATTAATGTAAATTTTGGAGCAGCAATAAAATTGAAGAATAGCTTATCTACAAATGGTTCTGAATATTTATACTCTACATCTCTTCAGCAAGGAGGAAACGAAACTCCGAGAGATACACTTTATTCTGCATCAATTTCAGGGAGTCTTAAAAACCCACTAAAAACTACTTTAGGTGTCGGTTTTGGTAAGGATAATAAATGGCATGCAGCGTTTGATTATGAATTTCAAGGTGCTTTAGATATTCAAGGTTCATTATTAACCACCAGCTCATCTTATGCGTATGGAAAATCTAATAGAATTTCTATTGGAGGTTTTTATATTCCTAAATTTAATTCAATCTCTAGTTATTGGGAAAGAGTAACCTATAGAGCAGGTCTAAGATTCGAAGATACAGGATTACTTGTAAATGGAGCAAATACAGGAGGATTTACGAAAGTTAAGGACTTTGGCATATCTTTTGGTTTAGGTTTACCATTAAAAGACTTATCTAATCTTAATTTAGGAATAGAATATGGTAAAAAAGGGACAGAAATTAATAATTTAATACAAGAAAATTATTTTAACTTTAAACTAAGTTTATCTTTGAATGCTATTGGTAACTTAGCTTGGTTC
>JAESTN010000281.1 GCA_016763595.1 Flavobacteriaceae bacterium
GTTGCTATTTGTATGAATGCACTTGAAGGTTTCGAAATACTAAAAAAGCAATCCGTAGATTTAATTTTTTTAGATATTCAAATGCCCTTATTAACAGGAATTGAGTTCTTAAAATCGTTGAGCAATCCGCCAAAAGTAATTTTTACTACAGCATATAGAGAATATGCTATAGAAAGCTACGAATTAGAAGTTGTGGATTATTTATTAAAACCAATTTCATTTGATCGTTTCTTTAAAGCAATCAATAAGTTTTTTAAGACCATTGAAGCTGCTGCACCAGTTAATGCAATAATCGAACCTCAAGAGACTACAGGTTTTATCTATGTCAATTCAAATAAGAAACACCATAAAATTTCTTTTCCAGAAATTCTATATGTAGAAAGCATTAAAGATTATATACGTATTCACTTACATGATAAAACAATTGTAACCAAAGATAAAATAAGTGATTTTGCGCATAAGTTGCCTGTAAATTTCTTGAGAACACATCGATCGTATATTGTAAATTCGGATAAAATTACGGCGTATACGGTACATGATGTTGAAATTGGAAGTATAGAGATTCCGATAGGAATTAGTTATAAGAAACAATTATTAGAAGAGCTGAAAGTCTAATTATTTTACTATTGTTGAATTTACTAGTTGTAAGCACCATTGTAAATAACGTAAATCTCCTTTTTTTGTGGTATTTATTTTTGAAGGTAATTGTCCAGTGATTGATTTTACAAAAACACTAGCTGTTAAAAATGTACCCAAAAAAGTTGGGTGACTTCCATCTTTTGTATATAAATCTAACTGAGGATGCATTTTTAAAGCTTTTGTCCAAACTTCTCCAACCATAACTATTTCTCCTTTGTTTATCCTAGCTGCTTCTTTGTAAGCCTTTGTAATTGTTTTTTGAGTATGTGGAGTTTTTTCTCTTGACCAGGTAGCAAAAAAATAAGGTTTAGCTCCGTGTTCTTTTATATAGGTACTCAACTTTTTAGAATATAAAAGGAATTCATTTTTATTTGTTAAAGTCCCCATACTTTGCTCTTGCAAAACAACAATATCAAAGCGTCCATTTTTAATAAGGTTTGTGGTTTTTAATCCATGACCTTGATTGTAATGATATTTCAATCGAGCACCGCCTACTGCGCTCATCTCTGTTTTTAGATAGGTAGAAGTGCTTTTAGAAAGCTCTGAAACCATTTTAGGTAAATCAGAATAATACGTATAGCTATTGCCTACAAACAATACATTTAAAGTGTCTTTCTGTGAAACACAAAAAAGACTATTAAAAAAAAGAATGGTATAAAAGAAAAGTCTAATGTTGGTCTTCACAATATAATAGTAATAATTTATTCTTGATTTTAAAAACTTATTTGTTGAATATACGGAGAATTAATAAAGAATTGTATTTTTTATTAAAAATCAAAAATCCAATTGTTTTATAAAATAGGCTGTTTTTTCAAGGACCAATTGAGGTACTTCTTTGTGGGGTGAATGTTTGATATTCGGTAAAATTAATGCTCTAGAACTTCCTTTTGTAGCATTGATGATTCTGTTTACTTGTTTTAAAGTACCATATTCATCATTTTCTCCTTGAATGATGAATGAAGGGCATTTGATGTTAGGTATAAATTGTTCAATATTCCAATATTTGTAGTCATTAGTGGTCCAGGTAGCAGCCCATGCCCAAAACATTTCTTCAGTTTTATTCCCGTGGTATTTTGTTAATTTGGATTTTAAGTTGGTTGTTTTGTATAGCTCAATAACTTTTTGAATTCCGTTTATTGTAAGATCTTCAACAAAAATGTGAGCACCTTCAGTAACGATTCCTTTTATCTTGTTTGGATATTTCCCCGCCAAAATTAAAGCAATTGAACCACCATCACTATGACCAAAAAGTAGCACTTCTTTAAGTTTCCAATAGTCTATCAAAGTATTGAGGATGTCAGCTTCTAACTCAAGATACTTATTATCACGTTTAGAATCTGAAAAAGAGCAAGATTCTCCATAGCCTTGTCGATCATAAATTAGCACATTACACTGGGTTAACTCTCCAAGTTTTTCTGGGAAATCTCTCCACAATTCTATACAGCCAAGAGAATCGTGGAGAAATATAATAGTCGGTTTGTTTGGGTATTTATCAATGCGTTTTATGGCTATTTTGTCAAGGGGCAATTTAATATGTTCATTCATTTGTCGCATTTATATTGTACTTCACTCACTATTTTTTTATTTCGTTAAATATTTTCAGGGTAAATGGGTGCTGAATATTTAAAATCTCCCCGTAGTTGATAATGGCTCCAGCAAACAACTCTAACTCATTGTTTTCTTTTCCAGAATTCACATCCAATTGTAAAGATGTAGGAGTTTGTGGAGGGAAAGTGGCCGCTTTCTTAAAGGTTTGTTCAATAATGTTTTCTCCTAAATGAATGCCCTTTTTAGTTGCAATTTGATGGATTTCATTCATTATTTCTGAAGCTTCATTTCGTTGAATATCATCATTACAAACAGCTCCAATAGAAGAGTTGTGTTTGGCTGTTACTAAACCGAAACTTGCAATAAATATAAATTTCGTCCAGATATCTAGCATCGAATTATCTTTAAATTCATAGTCAATTTTACTCTTTTCAATTAATTCAATAACCCAAGAAACATTCGCATTTACAGACAAAGGATCTTTGCCGAAAATTAATTTCCCTGGCTTGCCCTTATGTTCTACAATACCTTTTTCTTTAATGTGTGAAGCCACGTAAACACAAGAGGGTAAAATGATGTTTTCTGGGAGTATATTTTGTATTCTGTCATAAATATCAGCACCATTCATCATTGGTAAAAGAATCGTTTTCTTTGTGATTACTTCAGATAATTGAGAGCATACATTTTCTAAATCATACTCTTTTACACAAATTAAAATTAGATCTGGGTCTTTAATTTCTGAAATTGTTTTATAAATTGCATTTGGTATTGTTATGCTATTCGGGTGTTCTTGTGATAGTAATGTGAACCCATTCTTTTTAACAATATCATATGTTTTTCCTCTAGCAACAAACGATACTTTATGTTGCTGATCTAATTCGTTGCTTTGACTTATTTTAAAACCAAAATAACCACCAACACCTCCAAGCCCTATGATTACAATATTCTTTTTGTTCATTTTTATAGTTTTTGTTCCTGCAAATCTCTGAATAGAAATTTGATTGATCACTTGACAAATGACAAGAAATTATAGTTTACTAATTTCTTTTCTAATTCTACTGAGTGTACTATCAGTAATGCCAAGATAAGAAGCAATAATTTTAAGTGAAACGTTCTGGAATATTTTGGGTTTCTGATGAAGCAAGTTTAAATATCTAGTTTCTGCTTTTTTACTGGCCATTTCAATAACTCTGTCGTTTAATTTATAGTAATTAATAACAAATAAAAGGCGACTGAATTCTCTAAACTCCGGGATATTATGAAAGTTAGATTGCACATTTTTGAGTCCTGTTTTCCAAAAAACACAATCGGTTAACGTTTGATAGGTTTCTTTACTTGGTTGTTGTTTAAAAAGGGATAAAAAGTCATTAACAAAGCAAGGAGCTTCATAAATATTGGTCGTAACTTCTTCATTTTCTTCATTTAAAATATAGGAACGCATATAGCCTTTTTCTAAAAAGAAAGTTTCGGTGCTAACCGTGTTTTTATCCAAGAGACATGTTTGTTTTTTCAATTCAAAATGCGTAAAATATTTTGTGATTTCATGAACTATTTCTTTTTCAATTGGAAACTGAGAAAGGAAATAAGTATTCAATATTGTTTTATCCATTTGATGGTTATGACGGTTTGTATAAAACTATTGCTATTGATTTTAATTGTACAAATTTAAAGAACTAATCTGACTTTTTAAAACTTTATAAAAGCATAAAATAACCTTTTAATTATATTAATATTTAACATAATTATATTAATAGTGTCATTTTAAATTTAATAAGTTCGCAAAAAAAATAGCCCCAAAATGTTTAGAAACCTTAAAAGAGTACTCCTTTTAACAAGTGTGATTATACTCTATGTTAACTGTACAAAAGAAGAGATTGATTTACCCAAAAAAATGGATAGTATTATTGGAAGCTGGAGTCCAGTTATTGGTTTAATGACAGGAGAAATAATTGATGGTGACTATGGTAAAGAATCATTTAAATATAATTTTGGTGAATGTGCTAAAGAAAACGGATACATTACATTTAAAAAGGATGGAAGTTTAGATTTTATAAATTATACAGGTAGCTTAAGTACAGGATGTAAAATTATAGAAAGGGCCAAACAGGTCTTTTGGGAAAGTGAAGGTGATTCGACATATATAGCGAAAGGAGTAATTTCTCAAATTAATAATCAAGGCAGTTATGAAGAAAAAAATTTAGATTATTTATTTTTAGAGCCTTATTTACCATATCCAGATCTAGTAGAGGTTAAGAATGATACACTTATTTTATATTTTGATAAAATACCTAATACGAAACTTTATACTGAACGGTTTTTTTATAAAAGAAAGGACTAGATTATAATTGAGAATACCTTGATGCCTTTAAAACTGAACGGCTAATTTAAAGTTCAATACACGTCCAGTCATGTAATTTGGAGTTGCATAAACTTAGAACAGTTGCGTTATGGAGATCGATTGGAAGTAGTTTTTAATATGAATATTGACTCTGATCAAACTCAAATTGTATGATTAATTTTAGTTTCTTTAATAGAAAATACTTTTAAACACGGGGCAAGTGGTTCTGTTGCAGCTCCAAAAACAGCTATAGAATTTCGAGTAGAAAAAAATGAATTACAATTTTCTATTTACAATACAAAACCAGGGCAAGCTCAAAAAGATGAAACTAATTTTAAAAAAGGAATAGGGTTAAAGAATATTAAAAATCAGTTATCTTTAATGTATTCAGAGAGCATATTTTAGAAATTAAAGAAACAAAAGAATCCTATGGGAATTAGCTATAAAAAGGGAGAACTAGAGCATTTGAACGGATAGATGTATGGACGTTTTTAGTTCTCAACCTATTTCTATTTGTTTTTCGGGATTAAAATCTTTAGTGTTTAAATAAGAAGAATTCTCACCATCATTTGTTGTGTGTAATACTTTTTTTGTAAAAGTAAAATTCTGCTTGGTCATAGTATTCAAAGAGTTTTTGGTGAGTAACAATACGAATGAGATCTAGCTAAATACAATTTACGTGTATAGAAACCTTGGTACCAATCATTTCAAATGGAAATAAGAGAATTAATCATTTATTCAAATCGAATTAAAGAACAAGAAGCCTTTTATAAAAATGTTTTAGGCTTTCAATGCTCTGAAATTATTAACAATAGATTTGTAATAAATGCAGGTGAGACTAAATTAGTTTTAGAAAAATCAACGAAAGAATTCTTTTATCATTTTGCATTTCTTATTCCGACTGGGAGCATAAATGCTGCAATTGATTATTTAGAAAAAAAATCAGTTCAACTTTTACCACTTCACGGAGATAAAATAATCCACTTCGATACCGGACAAGCAATTTATTTTTATGATGAAGATGGTAACATTGTAGAGTTTATTGAAAGACCAACATTGGATTATCCGACTCGGAGTGATTTTTCTGTGAACAGTATTCTTAAATTAAATGAAATTGGACTTCCGGTTTCTGAGCCAAAAAAAATGATTAAAAAACTAATCAATGAATTTGGAATACAGCCTATAAAAAATGCTCCTTACAATGACAGAATTTGCTGGGGTGGAGATTTCAATGGAGCGATAATAGTGATAAAGGAGAATCGGAATTGGTTGCCTACCGAAAAACCAGGGATGATAAATGATTTGTCAATTAAATATATTGCAGCAGGGCAAGAGTACAATTTGATTATTGTAAATAATAAAATAAAAAAAGGGTACTAACAAAGCACAGTGTTGAAATTGACGTCTTTTTTTATTTTATTTCTTACAACAAGTAACAAACAGAGAATATTTTTCATGTTCAAAACTAGGTATAAATACCTTTTTTTATCACAATATGGTTTTTTTCGGAATAGAATCCTTTTAGTTTTTCTACATTTAAGTAGAATTGGAAACGAGCATAAAATAGATGTGTCCCACAATAGTTGTGGGATAATAACACACAACAGGAGTAGATATTGAGTTGTCAACATAATTTAAAATTGGTCTCATATGTAAAATTTGGCAAAAGAACGAATCCTGTCAATTCATTTATATTTCTTATATTCTAAGTATAAATTGCCTCCCTAAAAAACGTACCTTTAAATTTCTACGAACGATGAACAAAATTCTTTTAGTCTTGCTTCTGATTGGAAATTGTGCATTCGCTCAAAAAGATACCACTGCTATTAGAGTAATTGGTTTTAACTCTGAGTTTTCTTACAAGATGCTCGATCAAAATCAAGATTTAAGAAAAGTAAATATTCTACTGGAAGAAAAGAAAAAAGGTGTAATTAAAAAGAATAGTTTGATTATTGGTACTTCGTTAATTTCCATTTTTGATTATCAGCATTCGAATACTGATTCTAAGTTTGCCTATCTTATGAGGCACCCAACATCAAAGAATCAAATCGGAAAAGATGTTAGCGAGGCTGTAATTCATTCTTTTCAATTATCTATAACTGCAACAGTTAACAGTTGGTTAAGTACCCATGCAGAAATATTGTATAATCCTGAGCAAAGTTTTGGCTCAGGAAGCATTACAGCACTGTGTAGAAACCAACTTCAATTAAGAAAAGGTTTTGTACTGTTTGGAAATCTAGATCAGTTTCCGATCTATGCAGCAATCGGAAAAATGGATGCACCTTTTGGACAAACGGGAAGTGTTAACCCATTTACAAATACAACAATGTGGCACGCATTTGGCGGCTTAGGTTATGGAGCACAAATTGGATTTAAAAAAGGAGGTTTGCATGCAAAATTTATGGCTGTACAAGGGGGAGCGCAATTCCGAGCAATGCATACACCTGTAGAAGATGGAACCAATGTTCCTTCAAGAATTAATAATTATGTTGCAGATTTAAATTATTCATTTACTGTTTTAGAGAACATGAGCCTATTATTAGGTGCGTCTTATTTACAGGGTAGTGCATATTGTCAAGATTTTCCTGTTACTCATTTTTCTTCATGCAAAGAAAATAATCCTGCCTTTACGTATTACGGTACATTAAGCATTAGTCAACGTTTGACCATCAAAGGTGGGTTTGCAGAAACAATGGAAGTATGGAAGGGGACCTTTAATCCAACTTCTCCATTAGATATTTTTGAGGCCTCCAAAGTAAGCTCCTTAGATATTGGTGCTAAATATGATTTGAATCAAAGTGATAAAATAAAATATACTATTTCTGGAGAGTTTTCTAATTTTAGAGCAGGAGCAGATGGAGCTCCATGGGAGCGACAAAATCAAATTGTACTGGGGTTTGCAAGTCTTATAAATAAGTCGTCAAAGTTGTTTGTAGAAGTCTTCCGTACCGAAGGTTATGCCCCTTTAAACTTTATTAGTGGAAGCAACGACTTTGAACCGTTTCCGCCAGGAGAAACTCACAGCCTAAGAAATGCAAAAAGTATGGGTATTGTCGTTGGAGCACAAATATCATTTTAAAAATTTAGCAGTGATGTATTGCGGTATCATTTAACTAATGACAGATCAATAATTGGTTTGGTAATGCCTTAAAAGGCCTCACAAACATAAGCGCAATTAAATCATACACAAACAAGTTGCTATACATTATACCCTGCATAAAATATGCATCCCTAAAACAAAAAAACCAACTCAAAAGAGATGGTGAAAACTGCTATGAAAAGACTGGAATGTCTTAACAAGGTTAATGAACAAAAAATAATGGATTCTCGATTGAAAGATGTAGGCCTGATACTCGTATTTTATAAGATAAAATCATAGCTGTAAAAGTACAATTGAATAGAGCAAAGCAATTAGGCTTAAAACAACATTTCCATCTTTTAATAAAGCATATAAATATCCTAAAACACCCTCGTTATATTGATTAAAAAAAACGCAATGCATTTGTTTTTATGTGGGCATATTCCGAACAAAGAATATTTTCAGAATGTGTATTGTTTCAAATATCAGTTAAAACTGTACGCCTAATTTAAAGTTCAATACACGTCCAGTCATGTAATTTGGAATTCCATACATGGTTTTAGAATATACATCACGTACCCATGTATTGGTAATTGAATTATTAATATCAAAGAAGTTAAATAATTCCAATCCGGCAGTTAGTTCTTTAAAGTTTCGCAACCAACTTGAAGTTGCTTTTTTAGTATTGTCAACAAAAATATAAGAGATTCCTAAATCTGCACGTTTATAAGCGTCTAATCGACTCTGAAATTGATACGGGTTTGCATAGCTTGGAGATCCGCCAGGAACTCCAGAATTGTATACTAAGTTTAAATATACTTTTAAATCAGGTAAATTCGGAACATAATCTTGAAATAAAATTCCGAGTTTAAAACGTTGATCAGTAGGTCGAGCAATGTCTCCTTGATTATTGATGTTTTCTTGTGTCTTTAGGATTCCTAAGCTAATCCAACTTTCATTTCCTGGTACAAATTCACCATTTAAACGAATGTCAATCCCGGTAGCATAGGCAGTTGCATTATTTTGTGCTTGATATCGAATGCGAACATTATCAACCGTGTATGGATTTACATTGCTCAGATGTTTGTAGTATATTTCTGTCGTTAATTTAAAAGGTCTTTCCCATAGTATAAAGCTGTAATCACTCCCAAGAACTGCATGAATAGATTGTTGCGCTTTTACTTCTGGATGTATTGCTCCTAAATTGTCTTTTAATTCTTTATAAAACGGAGGCTGATAATACAATCCGCCAGAAACTCTAAACAACACGTCTTTATCCCAATCTGGTTTGATGGCAAATTGTGCTCTTGGGCTAAAGATAAAGTGACTTTCTTTACGAATTCCATTAGATTTTACATTCCAATTCTGAAAACGCATTCCGAAATTATACCAAATTTGATGTTCATTTATAAAATCTTTTCTACTAAACTGCGCAAAACCAGAGATTCGATTAATGGTAACATTATTGGTTGCTCTAATGCTTTGATATGGCGTAATACTTCCTCTATAAGGATCGTACGGTTGGTCGTTTATTGAATGATGTGGTGGTCTAATGGCAAAGCCAACAGAATCAATCACTTCCCATTCTATAATTCGGTCTTTTATATCTTCCACTTGATATTTAATTCCAGCTTCTAATTGGTTGTTTTCTTTTTTGTAAGTTGCTTTTAATTGAAAATTAGCAATCAATGCGTCTAAATCATTTCTTGCATGGTTTAACTGAGAACCAATTCCTTGTGAAAATTCAACTTCGCCAAAGTTTTCTGAACCTAAATTGCTATCAACTTCACCTAAATTATACGAAGCCAAAATGTCATAATATTCTTCTTCTTGAGTATTGTATAAAGATATTGTTGCATGTAGGGTTATTTCCTCATTGAGTTTGTAATCGGTTTTAAAAGCGCCAAAACTTGTGAGATAGCTGTCTTTTTCTTGTCCCTTATAAAAAACAATCAATTCAATAGGGTTTATAAGAGTTCCAAAACGAGTTCTACGAGAAATAGGAGTGTAGTTGTATTTGTTTAAAGAAAAACTCCCTAGGAAATCTACATTTAGTTTATCGTTAACCTGATAACTTAAAAATGCTTGAATGTCGGTAAAACTTGGCTTGTAGTTTGTTTTTATCTGTTTGCTATTTACAAACAGACTGTTATTTCTATGTCTAAGTCCAATAATTCCACTTCCCTTTTTGTTTTTAGTTAGCCCTTCTATGGTTGCACTTCCGCCAACCAAACTTAATTCTATTTGAGTTTTTGTTTGTGTAGGTTTTCGATATGTAATATCAAGTACAGAGGATAGTTTGTCTCCATATTTGGCTTGAAATCCTCCAGCAGAAAAATGGATATTTTGAACCATATTGGAATTGATAAAACTCAATCCTTCTTGTTGCCCAGATCTGATTAAAAATGGCCTGTAAATTTCAATTCCGTTAACATATACAAGGTTTTCATCAAAATTACCACCTCTTACATTGTATTGTGTACTTAATTCGTTGTTATTATTCACTCCTGCAAAAGTCATTAATAAGTTTTCTACTCCAGCATTTACACCGGGTAAACGTTTCACTTTAGCAATGTCTATTGTTGTTATCCCTTTTGCCTCATTTGTTTTATTATTGACAACAACTTCATTTAATTTGTTGTTTAAAGAAATTAAAACCGGAGAGTAGTTCAAGATTCTTTTACTTCTTAATGTTACTTTTTTTACATGTTTTTTGTAAGAAACATGACTAAATGTAATTCGGATGGTTTTTCTTATTGGAATAATTAATTCGTAATACCCATCAGCATTAGAAACGGTTCCTTTAGTATTAAAACTAACGGAAACGTTGCTTATGGGAGCATTTTGTTTGTTTGTTATATATCCTTTTATTGAAGTTGTGTTTTGCGAAACAACAAAAGTAGGAAGGATAAGAAGTAGAAGTAAAAGATTTTTCACAAAATATTTATTTACGGCTGCTAAGTTATTGTTTTTTATAAAACGTAGCATTTAATATATTCGTATTTCCAACATTGTCTTCAACTTCAATTTTTAATTGATGTTTAGCCCCTATTAGTTCCTTGTCTTTAAATTGATATACGATTTGTTTCTTTTTTAAATCATATTCCATTAAAATCCAATCTCCATCTAAAGTAGCCCTGTAAGATTTTATTCCAGTTCCTTTGTCAGAAATTTTGACAATTATTTTATCATGTTTAGTAATCCAGCTCTCATTTTTGAAATTCTTTAAGTAGATAACAGGTTTTTGGTTATCAGTAGCTAAAGTGTATTTTCCAAGCGTTTTTGTTGTGGTGTAGAATTTATCTTTTTTCTTTCTGGTATTTTGATATGATGGATATTTTTTATTATTAATATTGGCAATATATAATTGACTTTTTTCTTTTTCTGTGTACTTAGAAACATCAAAAGTTAAGGTGTAACTTTTATTTAATGGAACCGTAGGTTCATGTATTTTTACAATGGAATCTTGAACGTCAAAATCTAAAAAAAGGTCATTATAAAACGTGTTCTTTGGAAACGCGATTGTAATCCCTTTTTTACTCCATTTATGAAATTCCCCCCTGCTAATTTGATAAGCTGTTGTGTCTTTTTCTTGTTTGAAAATGGCATTGCTCAAAACACCTTTAACAGGTATTCTCAATGTAGAGGTGTTTCCTGCAAAATCAGAAACTATGATTTCTACCCTATAGTTAAATCCAGTTTTTACATTTATAACACCATTATTAAGCAAGTTTTTGTAAATTTTTAATTGGTTTCTTTTTACTTTATGTGTTTTTTGAAACCTTTTTTTATAGGTAGAATAATGACTGTAATCTATTAATAAATTTATATACTTACTTTCTTTAAATGAAAAGGTTTCTAAATTGTGATGATACACTTTATGACCATTCACCTTCATTTCTATGCTATATACACCATTTTTGTTGTAAGCTCCATTTAGTTGATCATAGACATTAATTCCAAATCCAATAGGTCCTTTAGCAGTTATTCTATTTGTGGTGTATACATGCTCTTTGATTTTTTTAAAGGATAAAAGAGACTCGTTGGTATTTTGGTTAACTCTAGAAGAGTCTGTCAACGTGTACACAATGAGTCCTTTTATTTTAGGCGCTATAGTATCTTTAACTTTAATGCCAAATAAAAAGGGGTTGATAATTTTTTCTGTTTTTGTGTCTCTAATTTCATAATGCAAATGAGGAGCAACAAAACCACCAGTACTTCCTGTAAAAGCGATTACTTGTCCTTTTTTAACGGGTATTTCTCCTTTTTTAGGGAAAATATTTCCGGTTTCGTAGTTTTCTTTCTTGTATTGTCTCTTTTTTACATAGGCTTCAATTCCGTTTCCAAACTTACTCAAATGCGCATAAACACTAGTGTATCCGTTAGGGTGATCAACATAAATAACTTTTCCATAGCCCCAAAGAGCTACTTTTATTCTTGAAACATAACCGTCACCTACAGCATACACATTTAAACCTTCTTTTCGTTGTGTTTTGATATCGATACCCGCATGAAAATGATTCGTTCTTAATTCGCCAAAAGTACCGGCTAAAACTGTAGGAATGTCTAAAGGGTTTCTAAAGTCTTTAGTTGGATATTTTTTTTGCCCAAAAAAAGAAGTAGAAAGAAATGTGATAAAAAGAGTGAGTAGTAATTTCAATTTTTAATTTTAAAGCTAATGTAATAAAAAATAGAAGTAGAATTAAACAAAAGTTATACCATGCTATAAAACAGTGAATTATAAATAAAACTTTAAAAAGAGTCTGTTTTTTTGGGTTTTAACATTCAGATTGTTAACTTTGTAGGAATAGTTTTGATTCTTAATATTTGATGAGTAAAACATTAGAAGCAATTCATACACTGGAAGATAGGTTAAAAACCTTGTTAACTAATTATGAATTTTTAAAAGAAGAGAATGAAATTCTTTTGGAGAATGTAAATAGATTACAGCATCAATTGATTTTGAATCAGCAAGAATTGGAAAATCAAAAGAAAAATTTTGAGGTTCTAAAAATAGCAAAAACTATTAATGGCAGTAAAGAAAATACAAGAGAAACAAAACTCAAAATAAATGCTTTAATTCGAGAAATCGATAAGTGTATTATTCAACTAAACGAATAAAAAGTTCATTAACAGTGTCAGAGAAATTAAAAATTAATGTTGTTTTAGCAGGTAGAACCTACCCTTTAAGTGTTCAAAATACACAAGAAGAAGAAGGAATGCGAAAAGCGGCAGCAAATATCAATCAGTTAATTTCTTTATACGAGAAGAATTATGCAGTTAATGACAAGCAAGATGTACTAGCAATGTGTGCGTTACGTTTTGCATCTCAAGTTGAAATAGCATCTATTGATGCAATAAGTACAAATGAAGAAGCATTAGAAAAAATAAATACGCTGAATGAATTGTTACAATCTCATTTAGATTAAGTTCTTTAA
>JAESTN010000001.1 GCA_016763595.1 Flavobacteriaceae bacterium
AAAGGGTTGGCAATACCTTTTAACGCATATCGAGGAGGTTTAAAATCTGCAAACAACTTAACTGGAGAAGCACAAAAATCAAACACCACTTTACTAAAGTTTTATAAGTACTTAGCTCAGTTAAACCAAGAAGGACTGTCTTTTAGGTTAGAAGAGTTAAAGAATGATTTAGAGAACGGAATGTATTTTGATTCGTCGATTCCTCAAGGATATGGAGTTGGTAGTTCAGGAGCGTTAGTGGCTTCTGTTTATGACAAATATGCAACCAACAAAATAACCGTTTTAGAAAATTTAACGAGAGATAAATTGTTGAGTTTGAAAGAAACTTTTAGTATTATGGAATCCTTTTTTCATGGTAAAAGTTCTGGTTTAGATCCTTTAAACAGTTATTTGAGTCTGCCAATATTAATCAATTCAAAAACAAATATTGAACCCGCTGGAATTCCATCTCAAAAGGAAGGTAAAGGAGCGGTATTCTTATTAGATTCTGAAATGATTGGAGAAACGGAGCCAATGGTAAACATCTTTATGAATAAGATGAAAAATGAAGGCTTCAGAAAAATGCTAGATGAAGAATTTGTTACCTACACAAATGCCTGTATAGACGATTTCTTACGTGGTAATGTAAAGTCTCTTTTTGGAAATGTAAAACAATTGTCTAAAATTGTTTTGAAAAACTTTAAACCAATGATTCCTGTAGCTTTTCATAAAGTTTGGGAACATGGAATAAATACCAATGATTATTACTTGAAGCTTTGTGGTTCTGGTGGTGGTGGTTACATCTTAGGTTTTACCGAAGATTATGAAAAAGCAAAAGAAAAACTTCAAGATTATAAATTAGAATTGGTTTACAGATTTTAATAAACCAAGACTAGTAAAGTGAATAGTTCCAAACCCTTTTCAATATTCTATAAACTATTAAGCTTACTTTCTGTAGTAAGAGGATATAATGTTTTAGTATTGGTGATTGCGCAGTATTTAGCGGCTTTATTTATTTTCTCACCAAGTAAATCATTGCGAATAGTAGTATTAGATTATAAGCTGTTCTTTATTGTTTTAGCATCCGTATTTGTGGTTTCTGCAGGTTATATTATAAATAATTTCTATGATGTGAAAGCAGATAGAATTAATAGACCAATAAAAGCGCGTTTAGATCAGTATGTAAGTCAGAAAACCAAGCTTCAAATCTATTTTTTGTTCAATTTTTTAGGGTTTCTTTTCGGATGGTTTATTTCTTGGAGAGCAGCGCTGTTTTTTGGGGTTTATATTTTTGCTATTTGGTTGTACTCTCATAAATTAAAAAAACATCCTTTTATAGGACTGGTATCTGCTTCGGTATTAACAATTTCGCCATTTTTCGCCATTTTTGTCTACTATAAAAATTTCTCAAAAATAATTTTTGTCCATGCAACATTTTTATTCTTTGTTTTGTTGTTAAGACAGTTAATTAAAGATTTGGGAAATTTAAGAGGTGCAGTTGCAAACAATTATTCAACCTATCCCGTTAAATATGGAGAAAGAAAAACAAGAAAATTGGGAATCTTCTTTATCCTTTTAACTTTTTTTCCGACATATATTTTAGTAAATTATCCATCTGTTGGTTACATGAAATATTATTTTTTAGTTTCAATTATTGCATTGGTTTTTATTGGGTATTTCTTGTGGAAATCGAACTTGAAAAGACACTATGTATTGTTGCATAACATTTTAAAATTGATGCTTTTAGCTGGTATTTTGAGTTTACTTTTTATAGACCCTTCCATTCTGGTAGAAAGAGTAATTGATAAACTGAATTAAATCAAATATTTAACAGTATCTTTGCCGAAAATTTATTATAATGAGTGCAAGTAGAGACTCGTCGAGAGGACGACAAAGTGGAGACAATAGTGGAAGCAATAGTGGTTTCCAAGGAAAAAAGAAAAAAGAGTATAAAAAAATCAAAGCGACTCCGCAAGCTGATCCTGCTGCTGGTATTCGTTTAAACAAATACATTTCAAATTCTGGAGTTTCTTCAAGAAGAGAAGCAGATAAATATATTGCTTCAGGGAATGTTACCATTAACGGAAAAGTAATTACAGAAATGGGCTTTAAAGTAATGCCTGGTGATGAAGTTCGTTTTGATGGTACTTCTATTTCTCCTGAAGAAAAGAAATACATCTTATTAAACAAGCCTAAGAATTACATTACTACCATGGATGATGAGAGAGGTAGAAAAACGGTAATGGACTTGATTGTAAATGCGACAAAAGAACGTGTGTATCCTGTTGGAAGATTAGACAGAAATACGACTGGTTTGTTGTTGTTTACAAACGATGGAGATTTAGCCAAGAAGTTAACACACCCAAAACATAACATTCAGAAACTATACCATGCTTCTCTAGATAATAAGTTTGCAGTGAAAGATTTGCATAAAATTAGAGACGAGGTAATTATTGAAGGACGAAAAGTTTTTATTGATGAAGTTGATTATGTAATTGGAGAGTCTAAGACAGAAGTCGGAATTAAGATTCATTCTGGTCGTAATAGAATTGTTCGTAAAATATTTGAAAACTTTGGTTATAAAGTTGTAAAACTAGACCGTGTGCTCTTTGCAGGTTTGACTAAAAAGAACCTACCTAGAGGACGTTATAGAGAATTAACAGAACAAGAAGTAAATACGCTTCATATGTTATAGACAAAAAAAAGCCAGCTAATTAGCTGGCTTTTTTTGTCTATTGATCTTCTAATTTCATCACTATAAAATCCACCAATTTAGCCGCTAAATTTGCAGTGATGTCATCTCTGTCTAATGTTGGGTTTAACTCTGCAATATCACAGGATATTACTTTCTTACTATCAAATAGAAAATGCAGCATTTTAAAAACAAAATACGGTGTAAATCCTAATGGAGAAGGAGCACTTACTCCTGGTGCATAAGCAGATGAAAATCCGTCCATGTCAATAGTGATATACAAATGATCACAAGAGTCAATTATAGGTTGTAAGCGTTCTTGTAACGCCGTTAATTCTTCTTTAGAAGACTCACAATCATAATTAAGAGCAAAATGAATATTGTCATCTTTAGCAATATCAAAAAGTTCTTTGGTATTTGATTGTCTTTGAATTCCAATGGCGAAATATTCTACATTGTCAAATTCATTTAGAATCTGATTAAAGGGAGTTCCAGAATTTGATTTTTTATCAACTGGACGTAAATCAAAATGAGCATCAAAATTTATAATTCCAATTTTTTTATCAGAATCCCTATTAACAGCCTTGTGAATCCCTTTAAAATGACCGTAAGACATGTCATGCCCGCCGCCAATAGCTATTGGGAAAATAGTATTAGAAATGAAAGCTTCAATGGTGTTTGCAAACCCGTTTTGACATCCTTCCATATCCTCATCGATACAAATGATATTTCCAAAATCAGCCACTTTTTTTTTGTCAAAATGTATTGGAAGTTTTGCTAAACGCTCTCTTAACACTGTTGGTCCTTGTTTGGCGCCAACTCTCCCTAAGTTTCTTCGAACTCCTTCATCACATACATAGCCTATTAAGGCAATGTCTGTGTTTTTTGTGCCAATGTCTTTAATGTCAAACAATTCTATTTCTTGGTACCAATATTGTTTGCCAATATCTGGATTGGATTTTCTCCCTGTCCAATATATTTTCTGTGCAGATTGATAATCTACATTTAATAATTTTAATTCCATTTTTAGTTGAACAATTTATATTGTCCTTTTAGTTTTATAATGATTGTAATTTCTTTAGTGCTTAAGTTTTTAAAATACCAACCGTGTTTTCCTTTAAAAGGAGCTGTAAAAGTACCTCCCATATTATTAGAATAGGCAACAGTATAGCTTTCATAAAACACCTCTTTTGGTGGGTTTTTCTCTTCAACTTCTCCATGAAAATCTAAAAATACAATCTCTTTGTTTAGAGAATACCATTCGTACTTTGTGCTTCCATATTTTAACATTTTCACTTTATATTCGATCCCTTTTTTAGCAGGGATTTTTACAGTAATACTATCTTGAATGATATCAAACTGTTTTTCTGAAGCAGGGTTGTTCGCTTCTACAGGTTTTGTAATACTTGATGGAGAACCAACATCTTTTAATGCTATTTTTTTAAAATTTAATTGATTGGTGTTTTCTTTTATATATAATCTACTAAAACCAAAAAGGTTTCCTGTTCCTAAAGGATCTTTGCCATATTCGGCTGGTAAAACAGCAATAATAAATACAAGTATTCCAATAATAAAAGCGATACTAACTGATTTTAGTACTTGTTTTTTACGAACGACAACTTGATTATTTTGTTCCATTGATTTAGTTTAAAAAATATCCGGTTAATTGAAAAGCCAACAGTAAAAAACCTGCAGCCATTAATACTGTATTGGTGATTTTTGAGAACTTCATAAAGCTTTTATGTCTTCTCCAAAAATCAAAGAGTATGAGTACAACTCCTAAGGCTAAAAATTGTCCTATCTCAACGCCTAGATTAAATCCCAAAAGATTTACCAATAGCCCCTCTTTATCAAATTTAAACTCTTGTAGTTTGGTTGCCAACCCAAAACCATGAAACAATCCGAAAATTAAAACAGCGATTTTTGTATTGGGTTGTTTCCCAAAGATTTGTTTAAACCCACCAAGGTTGTCAAAGCCTTTATATATAATTGAAGCTGCTATAATCGCATCAATTAAATATGAGTTTACCTGTATATCAGATAAAACGCCAAACAGTAATGTTGCACTATGTCCTAAGGTGAAAAAACTGATGTATATGAGTATCTCCTTCTTTTTATAAAGAAAAAAGATCACTCCAATTAAGAACAATAAATGATCGTAACCCGTTATCATGTGTTTGGCTCCAATATAAAGAAACGGACCAAAGGCAATTCCTTTATTTCCTGCTAAAAAAGCTTGCGTAGCATCATCAACTCCATGCGCAAACATGGTGGCAGAGAGTGTACAAAAAACGGTAAATAAAAAGAGTTTTTTATACTTTAATTTCATGACTCAATTCCTTTTAAATACACTTTTTCTATTTGATTCACACCAAAAGAATATGGAATAAATCCGTAGGAATTGATTGGCTTGGTCAAAATTAAATTCGCTTGTTTTCCTTTTGTGATCGATCCAACTTTATGTTCTAACCCCATGGCATATGCGCCGTTTATTGTTGCTGCATTGATGGCTTCTTCTGGTGTCATTTTCATTTTGATACATGCCGTAGAAACTACAAAGTTCATGTTTCCAGATGGTGTAGAGCCTGGATTGAAATCTGTTGCCAATGCCAATGGTAAACCTGCATCAATCATTTTACGAGCGGGTGTATATGGAATGCTTAAAAAATACGAACAACTTGGCAATGCAACAGGCATCGTTGTAGTGTTTTGGAGCGAAGCGATATCTTCATCACGCATTTCTTCTAAATGATCTACAGACAATGCATTGTATTTAATTCCTGCTTGAACTCCGCCGATTGCCGTAAATTGATTGACGTGAATTTTTGGTATCAATCCATATTTTTTACCTGCTTCTAAGATGAGTTCAGTATCCGCAACAGTGAAATACCCTGTTTCACAAAAGATGTCTATATATTCTGCTAAATCCTCTTCCGCTACTTTTGGTAAAACATCATTGATTAGCATTTCTAAATAGCCATCTTTATTGTTTTTGTATTCTTTTGGTACCGCATGTGCCCCTAAAAAGGTGGCTTTAATTGGGATGGAGTAGTTTTCTTTTAACCGTTTAATAACGCGCAACATTTTTAGCTCTGCATCTACCGTTAAACCGTAACCAGATTTAATTTCTACTGCTCCAGTTCCTAACGATATTACTTCTTCTAATCGCGCTTTACTTTGTTGGTATAAATCTTCTTCAGAAGTTGCTTGCAGTTTCTTCGCAGAGTTTAAAATTCCACCTCCATTATTGGCAATTTCTTCATAGGATAAACCATTGATTCTGTCTACAAATTCACCCTCTCTGTTTCCTGCATATACAATGTGGGTATGAGAATCGCACCAAGAAGGTAAGATCATTTTTCCTGTCGAATCAATTACCTTAGAGAAGCTGTTGTTTGGGCAATTATCCATAGCTCCAAAATCAGCAATTAAACCGTTTTCAACCACTAAAAAAGCGTTTTTAATAGTTGGCAATTCGCTCATTTCTTTCCCAGAAAGAAAGGATACAGCTTCCGTTCTAACCTGAATCAATTCTTTGATGTTTTTAAATAGTGTAGCCATTAAAATAAGTTGTTTAACAATTCGTCTTTTACAAGATTTGGCAAAGTTACTTTTAAATTTGGAGATCT
>JAESTN010000282.1 GCA_016763595.1 Flavobacteriaceae bacterium
CTCATCATCATTTTAGCCAGAGGTTCTAAACCATTTAACCGAGCGGTTTCTGCTTTTGTTTTACGTTTTTTCTTAAAAGGTAAATAGAGATCTTCTAAAGAAGTCAATTCTTTTGTCACTCTAATTTTTTTGTTGGATCTCGGATGTTAAAACTCCTTGCTCATCCAAGGCTTTTAAAATTGTTTTTTTACGTTTTTCCAAGGTTTCAAAGACTTCCTTGTAGGTAACAATGGCACCGATTTCTACTTCATCTAAATTACCAGTACGTTCTTTTCTGTAGCGAGCAATAAACGGAATGGTACAATCTTCATATAGCAACTCTAGCGTATTTTGAATTGCTTTTTGTGTGAGCTCTGTTTGTTGGGTGATGTAATTTAGAAGTTGCATTTTATAAGAAAGGAATTGTATTAAAAAGTAAAAACCTCACAGGAAAACTGTGAGGTTGCTAATATAGTAAATGATACTTCTTTTTTAAGAAATTTGGCCTCCGTTTTGAACCTTTTCTGAAGGTTCAACAAAGGCTAGTTTCCCCTCAGGAGTATCGGTCATTAAAATCATTCCTTGACTTTCTACCCCACGTAATTTTCTTGGGGCCAAATTGCACAATACGGTTACTTGTTGTCCAATAAGATCTTCTGGTTTAAAGCTTTCAGCAATTCCAGAAACAATGGTTCTTACATCAATACCAACATCCACTTTTAATTGTAATAATTTTTTAGTTTTTGCTACTTTTTCAGCCTCAATAATTGTTCCAACTCGCATGTCTAATTTGGTGAAGTCGTCAAATTCAATGGTTTCTTTTTGGGGCTCCATTGTTTTTTTAGCTTGCTCATTAGCTAGTTTTGTAGCTTGTAATTTTTCTAATTGCGCTTCAATTTCTTTGTCTTCTATTTTTGCAAACAACAATTCGGCTTTGTTAATTTGATGATTTGCCTCTATTAAGACGTCTTTTTTAGAAATGTCATTCCAAGTTAAGTTCTCATCAATATTCAGCATTTTTTTCAGTTTTACAGAAGTAAATGGTAAAAAAGGTTCACATAAAACGGCCAACCCAGTTGCAATTTGTAAGGCAACATTCATAATTGTTTTTACACGTTCTTCATCTTGTTTAATCACTTTCCAAGGCTCTTCATCAGCCAAGTATTTATTTCCTAGACGGGCCAATCCTAATAATTCTTGAGAAGCTTCTCTAAAACGGTAGCGTTCAATAGATCTAGAAATGGTATTTGGAAATTCTTTTAAAGTTGAAATTGTTTCTTCGTCTACTTCAGATAAATCTCCTGCAGGTGGTACCTGCCCTCCATAATATTTGTTGGTCAATACAATTACACGGTTGATAAAGTTTCCAAAAATGGCTACCAATTCGTTATTGTTTCTTGCTTGAAAATCTTTCCATGTAAAATCGTTGTCTTTTGTTTCTGGAGCTGTTGCTGTTAATGCATACCGCAATACATCTTGTTTGTCTGGGAAATCTAGTAAATATTCATGCAGCCAAACTGCCCAGTTTTTAGACGTTGATAATTTATTTCCTTCTAAGTTTAAAAACTCGTTTGCAGGTACATTTTCTGGTAAGATATAATCTCCATGCGCTTTTAACATTGCAGGAAAAATGATGCAATGAAAAACAATATTGTCTTTTCCAATAAAGTGCACCAATTTGGTGTCTTTATCTTTCCAATATGGTTTCCAATCTGTGTTGTTTTGTTCTGCCCATTCTTTGGTGGCAGAAATATATCCGATAGGTGCATCAAACCAAACGTATAATACTTTTCCGTCTGCTCCTTCAATTGGGACTGGTATTCCCCAATCTAAATCACGGGTTACTGCCCGAGGTCTTAAACCATCATCAATCCAAGATTTTACTTGCCCTAAAACATTAGATTTCCAATCGTTTTTATGCCCTTCTAAAATCCATTCTTTTAAAAATGCTTCGTGTTTGTCTAGTGGCAAAAACCAGTGTTTGGTTTCTTTTAAACTAGGGACATTTCCTGTGATTGAAGATTTTGGATTGATTAAATCTGTGGCATTATGAGTGGTACCACAGTTTTCACATTGATCACCATAACTTTCTTCATTTCCACATTTTGGACAGGTCCCAACCACAAATCGATCTGCTAAATATTGATTTGCTTCAGCATCATACAATTGTTCTGTTACTTCTTCAATAAACTCACCATCATTATATAGTTTGGTAAAGAAATCTGATGCAGTGTCGTGGTGTATTTTTGCGGATGTTCTAGAATAATTATCAAATGAAATGCCAAAATCAGCAAATGATGTTTTGATAATTTCATTGTATTTGTCTACCACTTGTTGTGGTGTAATCCCTTCTTTTTTCGCCTTGATAGTAATGGGCACTCCGTGTTCATCAGAACCACAAACAAAAACTACATCTTCGCCTTTTTGGCGTAAATAACGTGTGTAAATATCTGCAGGTACATACACACCAGCTAAATGCCCAATATGAACGGGTCCGTTAGTGTATGGTAATGCAGCAGTAATTGTATATCTTTTTGGAGTACTCATTATATTTCTTTTGCGAATGTGAATTATCAGTTTTGGACTGATTTTTGAAACGCAAAAGTACGGAAAAGCAATGAAAACTCATTTTTTTAAGCGGTCAAAAATAGATACATTTACAATCATTGGGTTATTAGATTGCTAAAACCAAGAAATAAGACAAAATTTGAATACAAGAAAAAAGCAGCATATGAAAAATAGAATAGTCTTTTTTGCACTACTATTTGTGTTAATTACCGTAGATGCACAAGAAAAAACGGATTCAATTTCTAGGGTTAAATCACATCTAATTACGCCGCCGTATTTGCAAAAAGGCGATACCATTGCAATTGTTGCACCCGCAGGAATTTTAACCAACAGAAAAGAAGTGATAAGTAAAGCGAAAGCGTTGGCAGAGAGTTGGGGGTTGCATGTTGTTTATGGAGAACATTTATTTGAGTCTGCTGGGCATTTTTCTGCTACCGATGCAGAAAGAGCAGAAGATTTTCAAAAAGCATTAGACAATCCGAACATTAAAGCTGTTTGGGCTGGACGCGGTGGTTATGGAACTGTACGGATTTTAGATAGATTGGACTTTTCTAAATTTATAATGCACCCAAAATGGGTGATTGGGTATTCGGATATTACTGCCTTACATAGTCATATTCATACCTTAGGTTTTGAAACCATTCATGCGATGATGGGAACAAGTTTAGGCGAAGATCCAATTGAAATTATTCAAACTGTTTCCTCTTTTAAGAAAACACTTTTTGGAGAAAAATTAAGCTACAGTTTGGTTTCTGTAAAAGAAAATAGAATAGGAAATGGGAAGGGGCAAATTATTGGAGGGAATTTAGCACTGTTGGCTTCCATGTTAGGTTCTAGTAGTGAAATGAATGCGGATGGTAAGATTCTATTTATTGAAGAAGTAGGCGAGTACAAATACAGTATTGATAGAATGTTACAGAGTTTAAAACGTGCAGGTTTCTTCGAGAAATGTAAGGGCTTAATTGTTGGAGATATTTCAAACATTAAAACCAATTCTACAAAATGGGGGAGCTCTATAGAACAACTAATTTACGATGTTGTATCAGAATATGATTTCCCAATAGTATACCAGTTTCCTGCTGGACATGAGCCAGATAATAGGTCCCTAATTTTAGGGAGAACTATAGAAATGAACGTAACCAAAGAAGGTGTTTCTACCGTTGTTTTTGAATAGTAAAGGTTAAAGCAAAGCAGCCAATGCAGGAACTTTTTCGGCAATCTTTATTGCAATTTCTCCAAGAGATTTAATGTTTGTAATTAAATCTGCCTGCGAAATATTATCTTTTGAAGCTTGCTTTACAACCTCAATGAGTTTGTTGTATATACTCATGTCGGTTAAACCATTTGGAGTTACTTCTTCAATTTCACTTTTAGATAATCCCATTAAATCATTTAATTGGCTTTTATACGTTCCAGAGAATGCCGCATCGGCTTCTCCAAAAAGATCGTCAAATCTATTCAACATAACTATTTATTTTTTTGAGTTAATTTTTTAATTTCATCGGTAATCTCTTTAATTTGATCTAGTGCGTTATCACTTTTAGTATCAATTTCCTTTCCTCTTTGAATCGCCTCTTTTACACCTTCTGATAATTGTAATAATTTTGTGGTAACCAAACTATCAATTCCTTTTAGACCAATCATAGATAAAGCTTCTCGTTGGGTTGCTTTTACCTTTCTTATAGAACTTAAATATGCAGTTAAAGTTGAGTTGGCATACATGGTGTTTTGGTAGGCTTGATCTATTTTTAATAGAAGTTCTGTTTCTTGTGTTGTGATTGGATTCATTAATTCATCCGTTTTCTTCTTGATTTGTCTATTGGCCGCGCTTAAAAAATCTTGCATGTCATTAGTTGCTTTTTCTGTTGTGGCAATCGTATTTTTTTGAGCAGCATCATTCAGTGCTTTAAAAATTGATTCCTGACCATTTTTATAGGAGCTCAACTCTTTTTTAAGTACAAAATTAATCACATATGGAGCATATACATCTTTGATGAAAATATCAATATTGTCTTTAATTTTTTGATAATATATAATAACCACATTTCTATGTGAAGTATGTAATCCTTTTAAATCAATTCCCACTGCTTTAGAAAGTTCTACAGTTTCTTTTGGTATTGAAATACAGCTAGATATTAGAAAGGCAATTAGTAAAAGTTGAATTGTTTTTTTCATGTAATCAAAATTAATTGTTTTCTATAAGTTGTTGAATAAATTCATCTAATGAGTGTTCATTTTCTTTTTGAGATTGTGCATCTTTCAATGCTTCTCTCCCTGCTTTTTTCAAAGCTTCAACGTTTTCTGGAGAAGCATCTGCCATATCACTTGAATAGGTACGCTTATTTTTAGGGACATCAATTCTCTTATAATTGAATTTGTCTTTTTGGTTTAGCGTATCAAAAATATTTTTCATTTGGTAATCTACCGTGTCAATACTTCCGTCCATCATAATGTTAGGAATAGAAGTGGCCCAAGAAAGTATTCCCCAGTTAGAACTCTTATTTACAGTAGGTAAATCAAATTGCCCCCCCCCAGTTCCAATAGATAAAACAAGCATGTCTTTTGCGGCGGGGAAAGAAATATCATCAAAATCTGTTGCTCTAGCCTCAGAATAGGCGCACATTGTAGGGTTGTTTGCAAAAACACCACCATCTATATTAATCATTTGCTTTTGTGTGGCTAAATTTTCAATAAATGCAGGTGGAAAATAGGTTGGTGCAGCAGAGGTAGAACGGAGTACATCTTTAACATAGAATTCTCTGTCTTTATCCATTGGTTCCCTACTACTAAAGAAAAAAGAATTTTTACTTTGTAGATTATACGTAGTAATGATGCAGGGTTTTAATAATTCTTTTAGGTGAAGATGTTGAAACTCTCTATGTAATATTCTTTCTAATTCCTTTGGACTGTATTGTGAAGCATTAAATAATTGTCGCAACCCAAACCAACCAAATTTTTTAGAGGCATTAAAAATTTTATAGCCATCTTTTGAATAAAAAGCTAAAGCTTCTGAAGCTTTAAATTTTGAAATTGGATCCTCTTTAAATAGTGTTTTACTAGGGGTTAAATAAAAAGCACCTAATATGCCTCCTGTACTTGTGCCAGCAACTAAATCAAAATAATCTGCAATTCTAGCATTTGGATTTTTGGTGATTTCAATAATTTTATTTTCTACATATTCTAAAACAGTAGCCGGAATGATTCCTCTCATTCCACCTCCGTCTAAAGATAAGATTCTTACTTTTTTCATATATCAAGATTTTGAGCAATAGGGAAAACTTAGCACGTAAGTTTGTTTTGACTCTTATCAAATGTATATTTTTTGAGCAAGAATCATTCTCTAAAGTGTTGAAAATCTATCTGTAATAAGTGAAATCAGGTATTTTTACCTAAAGAGATGCGTGTTTGTTCGAGGTCTTTTTAAAAATAAAAAGTATATTTATTTCATGGCACAACATAATGACTTAGGGAAAGAAGGAGAAAAATTAGCAATTGATTATTTAATAAAGCATGATTATGTCATTCTAGAAAAAAATTATAGATACTTAAAAGCAGAAGTAGATATTATTGTTCAGAAAGAAAACATTGTCATTGCTGTAGAGGTAAAAACAAGGTCTTCAGATTATTTTGGAGATCCTCAAGATTTTATCAACCCTAAAAAAATAAAATTATTGGTTTCTGCTCTAGATCACTATGTGGTTGAAAATGAGTTAGATGTAGAAGTTCGATTTGATGTCATTGCCCTTGTAAAACAAAAAAACATCTTTCAAATAGAACATTTAAAAGACGCTTTTTTACATTTTTAGTTCGGTTTATTGATCTAAGTATTTTACAATTTTACGAACCTCATCTAAGGTTTCTGGTTTTGCTATAATTTTTTTGTTTTTGTCTAAAACAATATAGGTTGGAGTCGAATATATTTGATAAGCCCTTGCGGTTGGATTTTCCCATTTTTTTAAGCCAATCACATTATGCCATTTTGGATATTTTTGAATGTGCTTCTTCCAATCTTTATCATTATTCTCTAAGCTAAAGGCAATCACTTTAGTATTTTTAGAATTTTGAGTGTTCTTGTATAAAACAGGAATTTCACGTAAACAATGAGAGCAGCCTGTACTCCAAAAGACCAACACATAATTTTGCGCATCATTTATTGTCGATAGTTTATACTCTTTGCCATTTTCTTTCCAAGTAATTTCTGGAGCAGTTCTACCAATTGAAACGATGGTTTTTTCGTTAAAACTTGATACAAATTCTTTATTCTGAATTGCAACGGGTAATTTTTGATAATAGGTTTTCATTAAATAATCTGCAAAATCTATATTTCTAGAATTTACAAACTGCGTAATTAAAAATTCTAAAATGTCTTTCTTAAAAGCTTGACTTTTTGCTTTTTCTAATACAGTTTGTACTGCTTCTTTATGTAGTTCGTTTTGTTTTTTAGCATCATCAGAATAATTCATGTAAAAAACATAATCTGTAATTCTATCAATAATAAAAGAAGAATTATACAGTGCGGTATTGGTGAAATCAATCGTGTCAAAAAAGTGATCATTGATAGATTTTAAATAGGCTTGTGGGTCTTTTGAAATTGTAGGACTGTTATATCTGTTCGTGGCTTTTATAAAGCTATGCACCATCAACCCTTTAGATTTAGCCAAATATTGTTTTTGCAAAGCAGCTATTTTTGATAGTTGAGCTTTGTATAAATTAGCCGTTTTTGGTTGTGGGGTTTTTAAATATGCAACCTGTAAAGAATCCGTTTTGTATTGTTGTGTAGATACTGTGTTTATGTATTCTTGATAGAGCTTATTCTCTTTAGATTGGTAAAACTGAATGGTTTCTTCTGCCTTTTCTGGATTAAAAGTAAATGAGATGTTTTCTTTATTGAATAAGAAATCGGCAAAACCACCTCCTTCTGTTTTATAAGAAACTCTATAAGAACCAGCTTTTGCATTCGCGGGTAATGTGAATTCAAAATTGCTAACTTCAGTTTTTTTACCGTTGATTACTTTAGAAGTCTTTTTTAAACTCTCACTTTTAACAAATACCTGTCTTGCTCCTTCAATTTTGTATAAAATAATCCAATTGTATTTTTTAGGTGGATTTAATTCCCCTTTAATTTTGTATTGCGCTTGTACACTAAACGATGCTAATAAAAGGAATAAGAATAATTTTTTCATGTATTGGAATTTAATACTCTTGAAAATTTCAAGAAGCGTACCAAAATTACTATTTCTAACTTAAAATAATTACATTGCTATCAAATTATTAACATGAATTTCACAAATAAGGTTGTTTGGATCACGGGAGCGTCATCTGGAATCGGAAAAGCGTTGGCATTAGAATTGTCTAAACAAGATGCGAAACTCATTTTATCGGCCAGAAATGAAGAAAAATTAGAGGCTGTGAAAAAGGCCTGTGAAAATGATGATATGATAAAAGTACTACCATTCGATTTAGAAGACTATACGAATTTAAAATCTAAAGTTGCCGAAGCGATTAACTGGTTTGGTAGGGTAGATGTCTTAGTAAATAATGGCGGAATTAGCCAACGTTCATTGGCGAGTGAAACTTCAGTTTCTGTGGATAAACGGATTATGGATGTTAACTATTTAGGAACCGTCGGGCTAACAAAAGCACTCTTGCCACATTTTATTAAAAACAAAAAAGGCCAGTTTGTAGTCACTACAAGTATTGTTGGGAAAATTGGGACCCCATTACGGTCGAGTTATGCGGCCTCTAAACATGCACTGCATGGTTTTTTTGATAGTTTAAGAGCAGAAAACCATAAAAACAATATAACAGTTACTTTAGTGTGTCCAGGTTTTGTAAACACCAATGTTTCTATTAATGCCTTAACGGGTGATGGCGTTCCGCAAAATAAAATGGATACTGCTACTAAAAACGGTATTGAACCAAATAGGTTTGCGAAAATTATGACAAAAGCCATTTTAAAGAAAAAAGAAGAAGTATATATTGCTGGAGCGAAAGAAAAGTTAGGAGTGTATGTAAAAAGATTCTTCCCAAAATTATTGTCAACAATGATTCGTAAACTATCAGTTACTTAAAAAAATCGATGGCTTCAAAATAGGAAACAATGGATTCTTTCATCAATACAGATTGTTCTCCAGGTTTTAAATTCGGTAATTCAGTTTTTACCTTGTAATGCGGCCAACCATCATTGTCAAAAAAGTCAAATTCGTAATACCCATAAGGTTCTAATAATTTACATATAGCAATGTGCATTAGATTTACCTTTTCGTCTTTTTTAAATTTTCGATGTCCTTGACCTAATTCTTGAACGCCTATTAAATAAATAACAGAGTCTAAATTCATGGTATCCCCATCTGCAAATTGTGTAGATAAATTTGCGAGTAGAATATCCCATTTTTCTTTTAAAGAAGTATTTTCTGTCATGCCTTTTTTTTGAGCCTCAAAGATATACTATCTGTACAAGATTTTCGTTTAAATTTTTGACCATTTGAATTTTCGTTCTTTTTATAGTAAGTTCGCAAAGAGTAACAAAAAAAACGCTGCATGAATGTATTTGATATTGTAATACTGGTTTTCCTTTTGTATGGATTTATAAAAGGAATTATGAAAGGTCTGTTTGTAGAAATAGCCTCTTTAGTAGCTTTAATTGGCGGAATTTGGGGAGCCATTCATTTCTCCTATTTTGTTGGGGATTTTTTAGAAGAAAGTGTTACTTGGAGCGAGAAAAAGATCTCGCTAGTTGCCTTTGCAATTACCTTTGTTATTATAATTGTGGTTGTTGGAATGTTGGGTAAATTTTTAACCAAACTAGCAGATTTAGCAGCATTGGGATTGGTTAATAAAATATTAGGCGGAATTTTTGGGTTTCTAAAAATAGGACTGGTATTAAGTATTGTATTTATCTTTTTTCATAGGTTAAATGCAACCATCTCTTTTGTAGATGATAAAACCTTAGAAGAATCTGTGTTGTACAATACGGTTAAAAGTATTGCGCCAGCAATATTTCCATCTATTATTAATACCGATGGTGATACTGGTAAAGATGTGATAGATAGCATTATAGATGAAGTAAACTAAAGAAACAGAAGTAGATTCTATTGGTTTTTTCAGTAATGAACCTGTTTTTTTTGTATAAATAAAAAAGACGATTAAAAATCTAGGGGGTAGTTTTTAATCGCCTCATGTTAACAAAGAATTGTTGTGGGGGAGTAACAAATTTACAGCAGAAAAGCATACTACACAATACCCATTTATGGGGTTTTTTACCTCACGGTTTTCCGTGAGAAGTGTCTCCCTGAAAACCGTGAGAAACTTTTTGTAATGGAAAATTAGCGTATAAAAAAAGCGTGCTATCAGCACGCTTTTTTACCTATTCTTACGCTATTTTTTAGTAGATAGAAACCTTTCCGTTAGCTAAGTGATAAACACCACCAACTATTTTAATTTCTCCATTGTCTTCCATTTCTTTTAGAACAGCACTTTTTTCTCTAATTCTGTCCATAGTTAACTGCACGTTGTTTTTGATCGTTTGATTTACAAACTCCGTATTAGAAGAATCATGTGCGCCACTGATTTGAGATTCGGCAAGTGTAACAGCAGGCTGAATATTAGCTAACATTGCGGTAATATTTCCTAATTCTACATGATCACAAGCAGCTTTTACAGCGCCGCAACTTTCATGGCCCAAAACAAACACCAATTTAC
>JAESTN010000283.1 GCA_016763595.1 Flavobacteriaceae bacterium
TTGATCTCCAGGTAAAAATGCTCCTGATGGATTGTACACCAAATCTAATTTCAAATCAGAACCTTCCATTCCATACCCAACATCATTTAGCATTTGTAAAGCTTTAATCGATTTATCAAAAACACCATCACCACGTTGTTTGTCTGTTTTTCCACGCGTCCAATGAGGCATTGAAGAAACTACATGTATATTGTGTTTTTTAAAGAACTCTGGCAAATCGTGGTACTTTTTGTTTGCTCTAATAATTGTTAAGTTAGAACGAACAATAAAATCTTTAATTCCAGCTTTTGAAGCTTCGGCTACAAACCATCTAAAATTAGGGTTCATTTCTGGAGCGCCACCAGTTAAATCTAAGGTATGGGCTTCCGTTTTTTTAATTACATCCAAACACTGATTCATGGTTTCAATAGTCATGATTTCTTTTCGGTCAGGACCAGCATCTACATGGCAATGTGCGCACACTTGATTACACATATATCCTAAGTTGATTTGTAGGATTTCTAGTTTTTTAGGACGTAGTGGAAACTGATTGGTTTCTTTTATTTTGTTTGCAAACGTAGGTAGCTCGTCTTTAAAAATTCCGTTTGATAGGATTTCTAATTGACGTTGGGTATTTGCTAAATCGTTATTTCTTGCTAAAAGTGATTTTTTCATTGAATGCTGAACTTGTTTCAGTCTCTTTTTGTCAGGTCGAGCGTAGTCGAGACCAACTATTATTTATCGTGATTTTATAGACTCCAACTTTGGTGGGGAAATCTATTTTTAATTTTTTTTACAATGAGATCTCAACTTTCGTTGAGATAAGCGATTCACACAATTTTGAAATCAAAACTGGTTCTCTGCTTACATTTCCAGCTTATTCACTTTATTCATCATTTGAACTCCATGCACTAGGGTTGCTCCACTTTTAATGGCGGCTCCCACATGGATTGCTTCCATCATTTGGTCTTTGGTAATTCCACGTTGCAATCCGTCTTTTGTATATGCATCAATGCAATACGGACACTGTTCTGTATGTGCTACTGCCAATGCAATCAATGATTTTTCTCTGGCTGTTAACGCGCCTTCTTCAAATACTTTTCCATAATAATCAAAGAATTTATTTCCTAGTTCTTCACTCCATTCTGTAATCTTTCCAAATTTTCTTAAATCTGCTGGATCGTAATATGTTTTTGACATCTGTGTTGTATTTTTCTTAAAAAATAAAGATACTATTTACCATTTAAACTCCAATCATATTCTAGGTGTCTAATCTTAGCTTTCTTGTTAATTTTTGTAGTAGAATACCTGTTTAAATAATCAATTAATGAACCTTCTTTTGTGAAATCTCCTTTAAACCAATCGAATATTTTTGAAATCTGAATTTTCTTTTGGGTGATTTTATTTCTTGTAGAATCATTAATAAAAAGTTTCATTAGTCGTTCTAGTTCGTTTTCTATATTCGCTTCTGTAAAAGCAAAATTCCCTAATTGAGGACAAGAACCCGATGCACAATTTACACCCACATGAATTCTTGGATCGTTAAAGTCTTTACGTAGAATTTCGTGTTCAATAGTATTCAAAGTGTATTTTTTACCACCAACTACTGCAAATGGAATATTCCATGCATCTTTTCCTTTTTTCTTAATCTTTAGGATGCTTTTTAAAGGGTAATTCTCCAAAATCAATTTTAGCGTATAGGCATTGTAGGCGTTAATCCAAAAAGCTTTTGTTTTATTTGCTGACCAATCTTTAGCTGGGGTGTTTTTTCTAAATACGTAATATATGTCGCTAATTTTGATGCGTCAGATTTGAAACTTTTATAATCTACATTCCCGTTTTTGTCAACATGTTTCTGTAACAAGTCATTGTAATTTTCAGTTTGTGCCTGAATATTAAAGACAAATAAAAAGAGAATGCTAAAAGTAAAAAGTGGTTTCATCTAGTTTGTTTTTGATGAAAATTTAGACGTTGTCGTTTCTGATTGTTTACAAAGAAAATGTTAAAAAATCAATCGGTAATTTCTTCTCCTATTTTAAGGTTGAATTTTTTTCGAAACAAATACACAATTCCATATAAAAGAGGTGTGTCTAAGGCAGCTATAATTATCTTGAATAAGAAGCCGCTAATTAATAAACCACCAAATATTTCCCAAGGCAACACTTTAAAAGAGCATAATAAAAACAATACAGTAAATGTGTCTATAAATTGAGAAGAAAATGTGGAGAAGTTATTACGCAGCCATAAATGTTTTCCGTTTGTTTTCTTTTTCCAAAAATGGAAGATTCGAATATCAATAAACTGAGCCGCTAAATATGCCATCATTGATGCCAATACCGCTAAAGGGGATAATCCAAAGACATTTGAAAAAACATCATCTTTAATTGGGGAGCTTTGAATTGCAGGAGCTACATCAGAAACTAAAATAATTAGCATCGAAAAGAAGGAAGCAAAAATACCCGCAATTACTACTTGGTTGGCTTTTTTCTTTCCATAGATTTCAGATAAAATATCTGTAATTAAGAAGGTAATTGGGTAGGGTAAAATTCCAACAGAAATTTCAAACCGATACAATCCAAAGGGTTCCCAGTAAAAGAATTTTTGAAAAATTAAATTAGAAGTCACTAAGGATGCAATAAATAAGGCCGCTAAAATTAAATAGATTAATTGTGCAGAGGATTTTTGATTGGCTGTCATATAACGAAGTTAGTAATTTCTTGTGGTTTTAAAAATTTGTATGTTTGCAGCATCAAACAAACAACAAAAAAGAAAGACATGAAAGCATATATTTTTCCAGGTCAAGGAGCGCAATTTACAGGAATGGGATTGGACTTGTACGAGAACTCTAAAGTGGCTCAAGACTTATTTGAAAAAGCGAATGAGATTTTAGGATTTAGCATTACAGACGTGATGTTTGAAGGAACAGCTGAGCAATTAAAACAAACGAAAGTAACACAACCAGCAATTTTTTTACATTCGGTAATTTTAGCGAAGGTATTAGGAGATTCTTTTCAGCCAGAAATGGTTGCGGGTCATTCTCTAGGAGAATTGTCTGCATTGGTTGCAAATGGCGTATTGTCTTTTGAAGATGGATTGATCTTAGTTTCTAAAAGAGCAATGGCAATGCAAAAAGCGTGCGAAATTGCACCTTCTACAATGGCAGCAGTGTTAGGCTTAGAAGACAAAGTGGTTGAAGATACTTTGGCGGAAATTGATGGAGTAGTAGTCGCAGCAAACTATAACTGTCCAGGGCAGTTAGTGATTTCTGGAGAAGTTTCTGCAGTTGAAAAAGCCTGTGCCATTTTAACAGAAAAAGGAGCGAGAAGAGCATTGATTTTACCTGTTGGTGGTGCATTTCACTCACCAATGATGGAGCCCGCTAGAGAAGAGTTAGCTGCCGCTATTGAAGCAACAACTTTTAGCGAGCCAACCTGTGCAGTATATCAAAATGTGCCTGCTAAAGCAGTAACTGATTCTGAAGAAATAAAGAAAAACTTAATTGCACAATTAACGGCACCTGTAAAATGGACACAATGTGTGCAGTCTATGATTACCGATGGAGGAACTGAATTTATTGAAGTTGGTCCAGGAAAAGTATTACAAGGGTTGATGCGCAAAATAGATAGAAGCGTTGCTGCAAGTGGAGCGAGTTTTGAAGCATAGTTTAGTGAAAATATTGTATAAAAAACCGCTCGTTTGGGCGGTTTTTTTTATTTTAAAAAACGAAGAGGAAGTAGTAAGTTTTTTATAAAAAATGGTTGTTTGACGAATGCATTAACCTTTGCAGTTAGGTAATTCTACCTGTTTAAAAAAACGGGAAGTTGTACCCTGAATTACGTTAATATATTAAAGGATATTGATCGATAAGAAATAATTCATGTCAATCTAAAAATATAGAAATGGAAAAACACAAAGAAAGCGAAGAGATAAATTATAATTGGGTTTTAGAAATTCTAAAAAATGGGAACCAAAATTTTGTTGATAACTGGGGGCAAAGAAGGAATTATAGAAAAGAGGTGAGAGATACTTCTACAGGTCAAACTCCTTTTGCAGCCATACTAAGTTGTATTGATTCAAGAGTGCCAGTAGAAACTATTTTTGATTTAGGTATTGGAGATGTTTTTAGCTTTCGTGCCGCAGGTAATTTTGTCGATCCAAAGATTGAGGAAAATAATAATATTTTGGGGAGTTTAGAGTTTGCGAAAATTTCTGGAGTACAATTAATCCTTGTTTTAGGTCATACAGGTTGTGGTGCTGTTAAAGCAGCCATAGCTGGAGATCCAACAGAATGCCAACAAACAAATCAAATGATTGGAAGGCTTCAAAATAATATTACGACTAATGATGAAAATAAAGCAATAAGAGAAAATGTACTGAATACAATCAAGCATATTAGAAAACATAGCCATTGTTTGAGTACGTTTAACATTGAAGGAGGGATTTATGATATTACAACTGGTAAAGTAGAATTCATATAATAACATAAAAAAATGCCGACTCATTGAGTGGGCATTTTTAATGTTTGGATTGCACTCTTAAGAAACTTAATTTTCTTTTGAAATGAAACCATCTATTTCTACATATTTGTTCTTCATTGTACTTAATGAAAATGCCGCGGCAGAAACCCCAAAAACAGAATAGTCCAACGCAGGTTTTATTCCGAAAGCAACTATCATGCTTACTCCAAAAATCAACAATAATATTCCGCTAAATTTTGCCGCTAATTGAGTTTTAAAGCCAATTAATAAGCACATTGCAAAAACAACTTCCAAGGCCGTCGCTAAGATTGCTAACACTGGTATTATTCCTTCCGGAACCCAAGGGTTCATTTGTTGTGTGTAGTCTACAAATGCGTTCCAGTTTCCCCAAACCGAGATTTCTTTGGCGTACAAGCCAAATCGGTCTGCAACAGCAGATAAAAAACCAATTGCAATTGACAACCGTAAAAATAATTTGATGTATTTAATGTTCATTTTCTGTAATTTCATAGTTTCCTGGGGTAAATTCGAAAGACTTCATTAAGCGATTCCATGTGTTAATTTGAGCAATAGATAAGGTTAAATGACTAATTTCTTCTTTGTTAAAA
>JAESTN010000027.1 GCA_016763595.1 Flavobacteriaceae bacterium
CAATTTAGTGTTAGACCAAATATTGCATTCAGTGATAATAAAAACAAGGGATTGATTTCTTCTATTGATGGTCAATTATTGCCCCTAGGAAAAACAAATATTTCATTTTCACCTTCTATTATTGCAGGAAATGCTTTTGTATTTTCTCCGTCTGAGAACTTACAGTTTTCATTCTTATCAAAATATGTTGGAAAACAATACATGAGTAACTTAAACAGTGCAATTTCTACAAATGATGTGTTAAGTAGTTATTTTACATCTGACTTGAACTTTATGTATGTCATCAAATCGGAAAGCATTTTTAAAGAGATTGTATTTACAGGCTTGATCAATAACATTTTTAATAAAGAATATGTTGATAGAGGGTATTATTATACTTATGATGATACTTGGTCTTCACCAACTGAAACTACGACTTTAGATGGTGCTGGATACTATCCACAAGCGACTAGAAACTTCTTAGTTGGAGTTACTTTAAAGTTCTAATTTAGCACAGAACTAAAAGGAACAAAAAAGCCGATGCTAATGCATCGGCTTTTTAATATTTATATCGTTTGTTACTTTTCTATTTCTAAATTTTTAGCTTTCCAAGCGCTAAACCCTCCTAGTAAATTATACACTTTAGTAAAGCCTGCTTCTGCATATATTTTTGCAGATTTTGCACTTCTTCCTCCAGAAGCACAATAGATTAAAACGGACTTTGATTTATCTAAACCTTCAAAAGCTTTGGCTTTAAAATCATCAGCCATATAATCGATTAATGTAGCGTTTTTTAAATGTCCTCTTTCATATTCACCTGGAGTTCTAACATCAATCAATTGTGCTCCTTTTTTTTGGATCATTTTTTGAAACTCTTCTACATTTACATCCATAAATGTTTCTGTTTTCTTTTCTTGACCTTTACAAGAAAGAAACCCGACCAATAATCCTATTAAAACTACTTTTTTCATGTTGCTATTTTAAGCTTGATGGACAGATATTCTCTGTTCTTAAGATTCCTGTATTTTTAATGGCTCCATAACCACCAGCTACGTCTATTACATTATGAATTCCTCTTGCTTTTAAAATTGAAGAAGCAATTACAGAACGGTACCCTCCTGCACAATGTACATAGAAATCTGTCTCTGAAGGAAACTCTTCAATATGACTATTCAAATAATCTAACGGTGTACTTGGCGCATCAACAATATGTCCATTATCAAATTCTCCTGGCTTACGAACATCAAACACAGGTACGTTATTATTCGCTATTTCATTTTCTAATGTTTCTGCAGAAACAGAACGTAAAGTATCAACATCATTACCCGAATCTTTCCAAGCATTAAAGCCCCCTTTTAAATAGCCTAATGTATTATCAAACCCCACACGAGAGAGTCTTATAACAACTTCTTCTTCTCTTCCTTCTGGAACTACCAATAAGATTGGCTGCTCAATATCTTTAATTAAAGCGCCAACCCAAGGAGCAAATCCTCCATCAATACCTATAAAAATTGAACGAGGAATAAACCCTTTAATAAACTCTGATTGATGACGAACATCTAAGATTAACGCATCCGATTCATTTGCAACTTTTTCAAAATCTTCTACAGACATTGGTGCGGCACCGGTTTTTATAATTTCATCAATATGCTTGTATCCTTCTTTATTCAATTTCACATTTAATGGAAAATATGCAGGTGGAGGCAACAATCCATCAGTAACTTCTTTAATGAATTCCTCTTTGGTCATATCTGCTCTCAACGCATAATTTGTTTTCTTTTGATCGCCTATAGAACCAACCGTTTCTTTACTTAAATTTTTACCACATGCAGAACCTGCTCCGTGTGCAGGATATACAATTACATCATCTGCAAGCGTCATTATTTTAGTTCTCAAACTGTCGTATAAAAATCCCGCCAAGTCTTCTTCTGTTAATACCCCTACTTTTTGAGCTAAGTCTGGTCTACCAACATCGCCTAAGAACAACGTATCTCCACTAAACAACGCATAATCTTTACCGTCTTTATCTCTTAAAACATACGAGGTACTTTCCATGGTATGCCCAGGAGTATGTAATGCTATAATGGTAACATCACCCAATTTAAACTCTTCAGTATCTCTTGCTATATAAGCATCATAACTCGTTTCTGCATTTGGTCCGAAAACAATTTTTGCTCCAGATTTTTCAGCTAGTGTAACATGTCCACTCACAAAATCTGCATGAAAATGTGTTTCGAAAATATATTTAATTTTTGCGTTGTCTTTTTGAGCTCTTTCTAAATAAGGAGATACTTCTCTTAAAGGGTCTATAATTGCTACTTCGCCATTACTTTCTATGTAATAAGCTCCTTGTGCTAAACATCCTGTGTAAATTTGTTCAACTCTCATAATCTTCTAATCTATTTTATTTATAAGTATGATGAATGTATTCTGCATACTTTTTTTGATGTTCTCTATCTCCTGTTCTATAAAATTTTACTGCGGTGTAAATATTCATAAAAAAGTGATTGATATCTATTCTATCTAATATCCCTGCTCTAAACAGGCTATCTCTAACAGGGCCTTTAACCCCAGCTAGATAAAAAATAATTCCTTTTTTCTTATAATAACTAATCCGTTCCATTAACATTTCTGTACCCGTACTATCAACTCTATTGATGCTCTCTGCATCAATTACTATCAATTTTAATGCAGGGCCTTTCTTGGCTGCTAATTCGTCTAAGTTGTCTCTAAAATAGCTTGCGTTTGCAAAAAATAATTGTGCATCAAATCGAATAACTAATACATCTTCTTCTATAACTACATTGCAAAAACGTTCGCTATTTTTATAAAAATCTGAATCTGGCACCGCCCCTAAAACCGCGATATAAGGATTTGATGTTCTAAAAATTAAAATGATCATTGACAAAGCAACGCCCGCAAAAATTCCATATTCAATTCCCAAAAACAAGGTAGATACAAAGGTTGTAAACAGCAACCAGAAATCTAAATTATTGGTTTTCCATAAATGGATTCCATCTTTTACATTTATCAATCCAAAAACAGCTACAATAATAATTGCTGCTAATACTGCTTTCGGCAAATAATAAAATACGGGGGTTAAAAACAGGAGTGTTACAACAACCATTCCCACAGAAATCAATGCTGCCATTCCTGTTGTTGCACCTGATTCTTGATTGATGGCTGAACGTGAAAAACTTGATGTTGAAGGGTACGCTTTAAATAGTGAGCCTACCATATTACCAAGACCTAAGGCGACCAATTCTTGATTGGGTCTAATTCTGTATTCGTCTTGTTTCGCTTCTAAAGATTTCCCTATAGAAATGGTTTCTAAAAAGCCTACAAGAACTAAGGTTAACGCAATTGGCATCAATTCTTTTAATTGATCAATATCTATTTCTGGCACTCCATATGAAGGCAAACCAGAGGGTACTTCTTTTATAATAGCAACACTCTCAAATGCCCCTCCGAAGTATTTTACAAGTACGATTCCTAAAATAACAACAAGTAATGCATTCGGAATTTTCTTATTTACTTTTCTTAAGACAATAATAATCAATGCTGCCGAAAAGCCAATGATTGTGGTTGGAATATCTAGCTCACTAATATTTTTCCAAATATCAATAGCTACATCTTGAATTTGATTACTTCTTGTAAAATCAACGCCAAATAAATTTCGAAATTGATTAAAGCCAATAATTAAAGCCGCTGCAGAAGTAAATCCAGATATTACGGGCTTAGATAAAAAATTAACAATAAATCCAAGTCGAAATATCCCCATTAACAATTGAATTGCTCCAACCATTAATGCCAATAGTATGGCAATTTCAATATAACTATCTGTTCCTGCTAATGCCAGTGTTGAAACTCCGGCTGCAACAATTAAGGAATCCATCGCCACAGGACCAATTGCTACCTGCCTTGAAGACCCAAAAATTGCATATATTATTTGAGGCACCAATGCGGTATACAATCCATAAATTGGAGGTAAACCAGCAATTAAAGCATAGGCTATTCCTTGCGGAATTAAAATAATCCCCACAGTGATACCCGCTATAAAATCTCCTCTAAATCGAGAACTTGTATAGTTTGGTAACCATTCTAATATGGGTATTATTTTTTTATTTTCATTATATCTCGAATAAACACATCATTGGAAATTTCACAAACTCATGAGTTTATCTTTTCATTTTTGTTTCTTGTTTCTTGTTTCTTGTTTTTTGTTTTTTGTCTCAAAAAGCTAAAACAATCCGCCTTGCTTTAGCACTTTTTGTTTTCCTAAATGCTTATAAGCAGCTTCTGTTACTTCTCTTCCTCTTGGTGTTCTCATTATAAACCCTTCTTGAATTAAGAAAGGTTCATATACTTCTTCTATGGTCTCTGCATTTTCTCCAACTGCTGTTGCTAATGTTGATATTCCTACAGGCCCACCTTTAAATTTATCAATCAACGTATTTAAGATTTTGGTATCCATTTCATCCAATCCATGAGTATCAACTTTTAACGCTTTTAAAGCATATTGAGCAATCTCTATAGTGATACTACCATTTCCTTTTATTTGAGCAAAATCTCGAACTCTACGTAACAATGCATTTGCTATTCTTGGTGTCCCTCTACTTCTACCGGCAATTTCAATGGCTGCTTCCATAGAAATAGGAACTTTTAATATCAGTGCACTACGTTGCACAATGGTCGTTAATAATTCTTTCTTATAGTAATTTAATCGGCTACTAATTCCAAAACGAGCACGCATTGGAGATGTTAGTAAACCAGATCTTGTTGTTGCACCAATTAATGTAAAAGGCTCTAAATTGATTTGAACGGTTCTCGCATTTGGGCCAGATTCAATCATGATATCAATTTTATAGTCTTCCATTGCAGAATATAAATATTCTTCTACAATTGGACTTAAACGATGGATCTCATCAATAAATAACACATCTCTCTCATCCAAATTGGTTAACAAGCCAGCTAAGTCACCAGGCTTATCTAAAACAGGCCCAGATGTTACTTTAATACCTACTTGTAATTCATTTGCCAAAATATGTGCAAGTGTCGTTTTACCTAGTCCTGGAGGCCCATGAAATAACGTGTGATCTAATGCTTCTTCTCTTTGATTTGCCGCTTCAACAAATACCTTAAGATTTTCAATTGCTTGATCTTGTCCTGTAAAATCATCAAATGTAAGTGGTCGTAGTTTTTTTTCTACTTCCATATCTTCATTGGAAAGATTTGTGTTTTCAGGATTTAAGTTCTCGTTCATAAATGCAAATATAATTGAATTTAGGGTTCTAGTAAGTGATTAATGTTACACAATAAATAATGAGAACATTAAAAGTCTAATATACAAAAAAGCCTTTCCAAATTGGAAAGGCTTTTTTAGTTTCTTTTATCTATTAAGAAGGATCTTCTCCCTCTTTTAAAGGCGTAGTTTGTAATACAAAATCTTCTCCATGAATATAGTCTCCGTTTTCATCAACCTTACTATAATCATAAGCCCAACGGTGAACTTCAGGAATTTTACCTGGCCAGTTTCCGTGAATATGCTCAACTGGAGTTGTCCATTCTAATGTATTTGATCTCCAAGGATTCTGAGTTGCTTTATTACCTCTGAAAATAGAGATAAAGAAATTGGCTAAGAAAATTAACTGTGCCAACCCTCCTAAGATTGCAAACAAGGTAATTACCACATTTACATCTGCAACATCATCAAACATTGGAAAGTGTGTATTTGTGTAATATCTTCTTGGTAAACCCGCCAAACCTATAAAGTGCATCGGGAAAAACACTCCGTATGCAGCAATCATGGTCAACCAGAAATGCCAGTATCCTAATGTTTTGTTCATCATTTTACCATACATTTTAGGGAACCAGTGGTACACACCAGCAAACATTCCTAAAATTGCAGATACACCCATTACTAAGTGAAAATGCGCCACTACAAAATACGTATCGTGTACATTAATATCCAACGCAGAATCTCCTAAAACCAACCCTGTTAAACCTCCCGTTACGAATGTAGAAACCAATCCGATAGAGAACAGCATGGCGGGGTTTAATTGTAAATTCCCTTTCCACAATGTCGTGATTAAGTTAAATGCTTTTACTGCAGATGGAATTGCAATTAATAAGGTTGTAAATGTAAATACAGACCCTAAGAAAGGATTCATCCCTGAAATAAACATATGGTGTCCCCAAACAATGGTAGATAAAAATGCAATGGCCATAATAGAACCAATCATTGCTCTATATCCAAAAATAGGTTTTCGAGAATGGGTTGCAATAATTTCTGAAGTAATTCCTAATGCTGGTAATAATACAATATATACTTCTGGGTGCCCTAAGAACCAAAATAAGTGTTCAAATAAAACGGGCGATCCTCCTTGATAATGTAATACTTCTCCACTTATAAAAATGTCTGATAAAAAGAACGATGTTCCAAAACTTCTATCAAAAATTAATAATAAAGCTGCCGATAATAATACTGGGAAAGATACCACACCAATAATAGCTGTAATAAAGAATGCCCACATTGTTAATGGCATTCTTGTCATTTTCATTCCTTTTGTTCTTAAGTTGAAAATGGTTACGATATAGTTCAAAGATCCAATTAAAGAAGAGGCAACAAATATAGCCATTGACACCAACCATAAGGTCATTCCTAATCCAGAACCAGGAATTGCCTGTGGTAAAGCACTTAATGGAGGATAAATTGTCCAACCTGCAGACGCGGGTCCAGCTTCAACAAATAAAGAGATTACCATGATGATACTAGAAACAAAGAATAACCAGTACGAAATCATATTTAAGAACCCTGAAGCCATATCTCTAGCTCCAATTTGCAATGGAATTAATAAGTTAGAAAATGTACCACTTAATCCAGCTGTTAATACAAAGAATACCATAATAGTACCGTGAATTGTAACCAA
>JAESTN010000028.1 GCA_016763595.1 Flavobacteriaceae bacterium
AGCATTGTTAGCAGCAATGCTACCCAACCCTAATGTGATAATAGCATCTGAATTTACTGATTTAGATTGTTTTTGATTGAGTACTTGTGTATCATCTCTTCCAATTCCCGCTACATCATTATGATAGGCACTGTTTGCAGTATAGTCCCAAACTTTGGTGACCCCGTTAGATAATATATAATCTCCTTCTATAATAGAACCACTATCATCTGTGCTATTGAGTGTGAATCCATATTTCAAGGCTAAATAGCCTTCTATTTTTTGTCTTGTTGCGTCGTCATGAGCATCAGTAAATAATAATACTTCAGCGACACTACCATTAATGGTTCTAGTAGTTTGTGTTCTGTCTCTACCTATATAATAGGTGTGACTTGCATTTGATACATTTGAAAGAAATATTCTTGATTGAATTTCAAAATTATCTGGTCTTGCATGAGAAATTAATGTGGTAGATAATCCATTCACATATTGACTCCCATTTAAAACATCTGAGATGTTAAATGTGTTATTGAAAATTTGCGTATCATCTGAATGTCCATGGCCAATACCAGATCCATCGTTATTTGTAAAACCTGTTGTCCAAGAAGCAGTAGAAGTGTCACTATAAACAATGTACATTGTTCTTGGATCTAAATTACCGGTAAATGATAAAACATCGCTGTTGCCAGGTGTGAATGTTACTACAGGATTAAAATTTAAATAATTTGCTGTAGCATCTGGTGTTGTACCTCCTGTTCCCGTAAAATTACTGTCATTTGTAAAGTTATCATCATCATTAAAATCACTTTGATCATACCATAAAGTTACATTAGAGCTTCCAACAACGCCTATATCTGCTCTTAACCAAAGTGTGTTTCCACTACCAATTGAAACATCATTGGTATCATCTCTATAATCAACATCTCCTGTGGTTGCTAAATCAGAGTCAGAGTCAGGTAGCGTGGTTGGGTCATTAATAGTTCCGTTTACATCAGAATAATTTGTAGTTGTATAAATAGCGCTATCTAAACCATTGGCACCAAGTACTCCATTTAAAGTCAAACCAGCTTCTGTAGTATCGTTTGCTCCTTCATCATCAGCATCAGTATCTTTATAATCTGCTAAATCTGTACCATCTGTATTTACAATTGATGTTAACCCTGTTCCGTAATTTGTTAAAATTCCTGTTGCTCCAACAGATGCATTTGGAGAAACATAGGTGTTTGTAGGTTGTGCTTCTATATTGTCAGGAATTCCATCTCCATCAGAATCTAAATCCATACTATTTATGATGCCATCTCCATCAAAATCTAAACTTGCAGCAACACCGTTTACAATTGTTGTACCATTTAAAGTTGCCCAATCTGAATCTGCATAGTTGGGTGTATTATCAGTATCATCATCGGCATTTGGATCAGAGGTTAAACAAGAAAAGGAAGGAGTACCAGTTACTTCAATATTTCTTACTTCTGATGTAAATACAGGAAATGTTCCACTTTCATAAATGGTACTTCCATCCAAAGAAATTCTATACAAAGAAGTTGCATTTTCATTTGACCCTCCAGCACCATCCAAACCATCACTCTGGCTATCATTGATTGTAAAAACATAAGTACCCGCAGTTGTAACGGGGAAATTTAAATCGATGATATCATCACCATCTAAATAAGTACCGCCACTTTCAGAAAACCCACCAGGGCCAGTTAACGTCCAACTATCTTCATTTTCATACTCACCAAGATCAATATATACATTAATCGTTGAGCTAACTACTATTGTGAAATCAGTATTACATAGTTCTTGTGCATCGGTAATTCCATCATTATCATCATCCCAATCTTCGGTATCCGGGACTCCATCACCATCAATATCTCCAACAGAAATAGTATCTCTGTAATCTACATCTCCTCCTGATCCTACATCTCCATCTGTATCTGGTAAGGTAGTAGGGTCATTTAAGGTTCCATTGACATCTGAATAATCATCTATTGATTCTAAACCATTATCCAATCCATTAGAGCCAACACTTCCTGTTAATGTGATTCCAGCTTCTGTGGTATCAATTATACCATCATTATCTGCATCTGTATCTAAATAATCTGCACCATCCATGGCTCCATCAGTATTGATAGGAGTTAAACCACCACCATAAGCAGTATTTACACCATTGGCAGAGAATGAGCCAGCAGGAGCAATATATCCATTTGTAGATTGTGCTTCTATATTATCTGGAATACCATCTCCATCTGAATCTAAATCTAAATGATTAGGAATACCATCACCATCTGTATCAGTAGGGTCTGATAAAGGATTGTTGTCATTGTCTAAATTTGCATCTTCAACGGTATCTAAAATACCATCATTATCATCGTCTATATCTACATCATTTGCTACACCATCATCATCATCATCTGGAAACCCACTTATTAAGTTAATTAAGATTGCAGAATCAAATCCAGAATCAGAAATATCTGCCAATGCTAATTTTACGTGGTAGGTTGTGCCAGGGATTAAATTTTTAGCAGATGCTCTTAGTTTTTTTGTCATCCCATCATACTCAACAGTTACGGTGGTAGAACCAACATTATTACTAATAAACTGAGAACTATTTGTTAGGTCAATACAATTGGCTGCAGAACCATTTGCGCCAATTGAACCGTTATTAACGGAGTTTATTGCTACTGAATTTGAAGTGCCAGGAACAATAGCAAAGTTTTGGTACCCTGTATGTGGAGCAATAATGTCAGAAGTGATAAAATATCCAAACACATCATTATATGTAGAACAAACATATTCATCATACTCATCAGACATAAACTGATAGTCAATTGTTAAAACTGTTGCTAAAGGGTCTAACACGGCATCAAACTCAAAAATGATTAAATCATTTATCGTTCCACCAGAAATTAAACTTGAGATTTCAGCATCTGTATATGCACCACCAGCAACATCTACTGAGCTTGTAGAGGTATTTGTAGAAAAAGTATTGCTAATACTTCCAGTTGTTAAAGCAATACCGGTGTCTAATTGTAAGTTTGCACCCGCAACTCCGTTTGAAAAAATACCTGCTTGTGTTGAAATACCCGTTGTAATTGTTGGATTTGAAATTGTAATTCCAGGGCCAGCCATTTGAGCAGCAAGTGTTGCAGCTGTTGAGCCAGATGTAAATGTGGCTTGCCCAAAACTAGAAGCAACAAAAATTAATGATAGAATAGTTGTGCTTAAAAAAGCATAGTATGAGTGCTGAATTCCCTTCAATTCATCCACTCTAAAAGAGTAAAGTTTCATTTGCTTTGAGGCGTATGATTATTTTAATGTTAAAAATCAGGGAACTGTAGCAAAAATAAGGATTAAAAATGAATTTTGATAACTGAAAAATACAATATTTTTAAAAA
>JAESTN010000284.1 GCA_016763595.1 Flavobacteriaceae bacterium
CAACTTCAAACAAACCTGGTTTTCCAGTTACGGCAATAATTTTATTAAATTCCATTCTATATTTTTTTTAGGTCTTTGAGACTTATTTTTTCTTTGGGTTTGGAAAACGCATTCTATAGTCTGCATTTACTTTTCCTTTAGATATATTTTCTAATTTCTTTTTGATCAGTCTTTTCTTTAGTGAAGATAATTTATCAGTAAATAAAATTCCATCTATATGGTCATACTCATGTTGAAAAACTCTCGCAGCGATTCCATTTAAAGTCATGGTGTGTTTTTCGAAATTTTCATCCAGATATTCAACCGTAACTTGTTCTTGTCTAAAAACATCTTCTCTGACATCGGGAATACTGAGGCATCCTTCATTAAAAGCCCATTCATCTCCTTCTTCTTTTAAGATTTTGGGATTGATGAACACATGATTAAAATCAGCTAAAAAGGCTCTTTCTTTTTCTTCTAATTCTTCATCATCACCAAAAGGAGAAGCATCTACCAAAAATAATCTGATTGCTTTTCCAACTTGTGGAGCTGCTAAACCAACACCACTAGCTTTATGCATGGTTTCTTTCATGTTGGCAATTAGCACTTCTAATTGCGGATACTCTTTATCAATTTCAACTCCCACTTTTCTTAAAATAGGATCGCCATATGCTACAATTGGTAAAATCATTCGTTTAAAATTTTAATGGGTGCAAAAATACGAAGAAAGAACAAGTAGAAAAACTTATTTGTTATATAAATAAGATTGTAATATTATTGTAGCACTAATTTCGTCTATCAATCCTTTGTTTTGGCGCTTTTTCTTTTTAACTCCCCCATCTAACATTGATTGAAAAGCCATTTTAGAAGTAAAACGTTCATCAACTCTTTGCATAGGGATATTTGGAAAGGATGCTGCTAGTTTTTTTAAGAATGGCGCAATTAAAACTTCACTTTCACTAGGTGTATTGTCCATTTGTTTGGGCAATCCGACTAAAAAAAGTTCCACTTTTTCTTTTTTTGTGTAGCCTTTTAAAAAAGGAATTAATTCTGATGTAGCAACGGTGGTTAAGCCAGATGCAATTATTTGTAATTCGTCTGTTACTGCAATGCCTGTTCTAACTTTTCCAAAATCTATGGATAAAATTCTACTCATACAAATTCCTTTTTTACAAAAATAATGCTTATACCTTAATGAACAGTAAAATTAGGTAAAGTATTGTATATAATTCCATAGAGCGAATACTATTTTAAGTCCAAAAACCACGGATTGAAATTTAAACATGATAGTAATATCTGTTTAAAAAATGTATCTTCGCTTAGAATTTTAATGATAGATTTATATTTGCAAAAATATATTTAACAGGATGGAGAATTTAAGGAAAATCATAGAGAAAGCTTGGGATAACCGTGAGTTATTAAAAGAAGAAAATACAATCAATGCAATAAGAGAAGTTGTCGATTTATTAGACGCAGGAACCTTGAGAGTTGCAGAACCAACTTCTAAAGGATGGCAAGTAAATGAGTGGGTAAAAAAAGGAGTTGTTTTGTATTTTCCTATTCAAAAAATGGAAACTTTAGAAGCAGGTATTTTTGAATATCACGATAAAATTCCATTGAAAAGAAATTATGCAGAAAAAGGAATAAGAGTTGTGCCAAATGCAGTTGCAAGGCACGGAGCTTACATTTCTGCTGGTACGATATTAATGCCGAGTTATGTAAATATTGGAGCCTATGTAGATGAAGGTACAATGGTAGATACTTGGGCAACAGTTGGAAGCTGTGCACAAATAGGTAAAAACGTGCATTTATCTGGAGGTGTTGGAATTGGTGGCGTATTAGAGCCGTTACAAGCAGCACCCGTAATTATTGAAGATGGAGCTTTTATAGGTTCGCGTTGTATTGTTGTTGAAGGGGTTAGAATAGAGTCAGAAGCAGTATTAGGAGCGAATGTTGTGTTAACAGCATCCACAAAAATTATTGATGTAACTGGAGATGAACCTGTAGAGTTGAAAGGAAGAGTTCCTGCACGTTCTGTTGTAATTCCTGGGAGTTATACTAAGAAATTTGCCGCTGGAGAATACAATGTACCTTGTGCATTAATTATAGGAAAACGTAAAGAAAGTACAGATAAGAAAACATCATTGAATGATGCACTTAGAGAGTATAATGTAGCTGTTTAAAAAAATAATAATATTTGAAAATTACTGCAATTATACCAACTTTTAATGAAGAAATTCATATTGAAGAAGCAATTCAATCTGTTAGTTTTGCTGATGAAATTATTGTAATAGATTCGTTTAGTACAGACGCTACAGTTAAGCTAGCAGAAAAACATAACGTAAAAATATTACAACGAATTTTTGATGATTTCTCTTCTCAAAAAAATTATGCAATTAGCAAAGCTTCCAATGAATGGATTTTTATTTTAGATTCTGATGAGCGAATAAAAAAATCTCTTAAAGATGAAATTATAGAAACGCTAAATAAGCCAACTAGCTTTGTGGCATATTCTATTAAAAGGAATTTTTATTTTTTAGGAAAAAAAATAAAATACAGTGGTTGGCAAAGAGATAAAGTAGTGCGGTTGTTTTCTAAAAAATATTGTAAGTATAATGGCGATTTAGTTCACGAATTAGTTGAGACCAACGGAGAAATAGGTGTGTTGAAAAATATAATCGACCATTATTCGTATAGAAATCTTGACCATTATCTGGCTAAATTAAATAGAAATTCTTGGCTAAAAGCAAAAAAATTACACCAAGAGAAAAAGAGTGTAAACCCATATAATTTACTAATTAAACCTCCTGTAAGGTTTTTAACTCATTATATAATAAGGCTTGGTTTTTTAGATGGTTTTGAAGGGTTTATTTTAGCCTCAATTCAATCTTATGGAGTGTTTATGAGGTATGTCAAACTCTGGTTAATGAATAATAAAAAGAAGTAAGGGTGCTTACTAAAATAAAGTTAGAATCATGAAAATAATCATTTTAGCAGCTGGTATTGGCTCAAGATTAGGGAACCCTTTTCCCAAGCCTTTAACACCATTAAAAGATGGTAACAGTATTATGCAAAGGCAATTAAAAAACATTACTAAATACTTTGATATTAATGATGTAACTACTGTTGTAGGATTTAAAAAGGATTTAATCATGGAGCGTTTTCCGGAAGTTAATTATGTATACAATCCATTTTTTGACAGAACAAATACGTCTAAAAGTTTACTGCAAGCATTAAAAAAACATAGGGGGAAATCTATTTTATGGTTTAATGGAGATGTTGTTTTTGATGAAAAATTATTATCATTATTAATTGATGATATTGAGAAGAACAATTCATTTATTTCTGTAAACACACAAAGTGTCGCAGAAGAAGAAGTAAAATACACCTTAAAAGAGGGGTATGTTGATGAGTTGTCAAAAGAGGTTGTCAATGGTTTAGGGGAAGCTGTTGGAATTAATTTTATTTCATCAACAGATTTAGATACCTATATCAAACAATTAGAAAAATGTGATGATAATGATTATTTTGAAAAAGGGTTTGAATTGGCAATCGCAGAGGATAATTTAAAATTAAAAGTAATAGATATTTCTAAGTATAATTGTATTGAAGTTGACTTTAAAGAAGATCTGAAAAAAGCAAATAAGATCGTTTAATACTATGAGAACAATTCTTTTCTGTATGAACCCTTATTCTTTTGGTATTTTAGAGCCTATTATGCAGGTTTTAAAAGAGAGAAAGTATGAATATATTTGGTTTGTTAAAGAAGAAATAGATGATAAATTCCCTTTTAAAGAAGACAAATACACTTCTAAAATTAAAGAGGTAATCGCTTTTAAAAGTGATGCTGTTTTTTCACCAGGAAATGAAGTTCCTCATTATTTAAGAGGGGTTAAAACCCAAGTTTTTCATGGTTTAGCGGGAGAGAAAAAAGGACATTTTAGAATTCGAAGTTATTTTGATTTGTATTTGACACAAGGACCCTATTTTACAAGATGGTTTTCTAAAGCTGCTTTGAAACATGAAAATTTTAAAGTCATAGAAACTGGATGGCCAAAATTAGATGTATATGGAAAAGAACTTTATAAGTATGATGCTGACAAAAATCAATTATTAGTCGAATATAAGGCTCGTAAAATCATATTGTTTGCGCCAACATTTTCTCCATCATTGACTTGTGCTCCTTATTTGTTAAAGCAAATAAAGCAGTTGTCAGGAAATAAAGAATATGTAATTGTGATTAAATTTCACGATTTAATGGCAGAAGAATTAATTGTTGCATATAAGAAATTAGCAAATGAAGTTTCAAATATTTTGTTTGTAGAAGAGCAGAATATTATTAAATACTTATTGATTTCTGATATGCTAATAAGTGATACTTCTTCTGTGGTTTACGAGTTTCTTTTATTAAACAAACCAGTACTTACTTTTAAAAACAATTCTAAAATTTGTAATTGGGATAATTCTCGAAAATACAAAGGATTAGAAGTAATGGTGAATGATAATTTACAAAACGACCCTTTTAAAGAGAAAAGAGCTTTCGTCGTAAAAGAGTATCATCCATATCAAGATGGAAAATCAGCTGAGCGAATGGTACATGCAGTTGAAGAATATATTAAAGAGTTTGGAATTCCAGAAAAAAGAGATCTTTCTTGGTTGCGAAGAAGGAAAATAAATAAAATGTTTGGGAAATAGTAATGAGCTTGTCAATTTTACATGAAACATTAGAGGCATTAATAGAAGGGAAATCTATTTTATACCCAACAGATACCGTTTGGGGTTTAGGCTGTGATGCAACAAATTTTGATGCAGTTTCTGCTGTTTATAAAATTAAGAAAAGAGAAGAGTCAAAAAGCTTAATTGTACTCGTTAGTTCGATAGAGATGTTATTAGATTGTGTGAACATGGTTCCAGAAAAAGCATTGGCCTTGTTATCGAAATCAAAAAAACCAACAACGATTATTTATAGAAACCCAAAAAATTTATCTACAAATTGTATTGCATCAGATAATACCATTGCGATTCGAATTGTACAAGATGAATTTTGTAAACAATTGATAGCAGAGTTTGGAAAACCCATTGTCTCTACATCTGCAAACATAAGTGGTGATGACACTCCGAAATCATTTTCAGAAATTAGCAAGACAATTTTGCATAGCGTAGATTATATAGTAAATTTGCAGCAAGATAAAATAGCCAACACTTCATCGAGAATTCTAAGAATTACAGAGAATAATGAAGTAGAGGTTATTAGAGAATAATTCTATGCAACAACAATTTTACAAAGACGCAATTTCTGCACCAATTTTCAATTATATATCTAAAGCTTCTAAATTGCTAGCTATAGAAAGTTATGTTATTGGAGGGTTTGTACGGGATCACATTTTAGAACGTGGTGATGCTAAAGATATAGATGTAGTAGCTATTGGTAGTGGAATAGAGTTGGCTCACAAAGTAGCCTCGTTACTTCCTACAAAACCTAAAGTTCAGGTTTTTAAAACCTATGGGACAGCAATGTTACGCTATAAAGACGTAGAAATTGAATTTGTAGGAGCTCGCAAAGAATCGTACACAGAAGACAGTCGTAACCCAGAAGTTTCTGAAGGGTCTTTACAAGATGATCAAAACCGAAGAGATTTTACAATTAATGCATTGGCATTAAGTTTAAATAAAGAAAATTTCGGATTGTTGCTTGATCCTTTTAATGGGGTTGAGGACATGAAATCTCAAATCATTAGAACACCTTTAGAGCCCAATATTACGTACTCAGATGATCCTTTGAGAATGATGCGTGCTATACGATTTGCAAGTCAATTGAATTTTACAATAGAGAAAGAATCTTTAGAGGCTATTTCTAAAAATGCCCATAGGTTAAAGATAATCACGAGAGAACGTATTGTAGATGAGCTGAATAAGATAATGCTTTCAAAAGTACCATCTGTTGGGTTTTTATTATTAGAATCTACGCAATTATTACCTCAAATATTGCCAGAGTTAATCGCTTTAAAAGGAGTAGAAGAAGTTGAAGGGCAAAAGCATAAAGATAATTTTTACCACACTCTAGAGGTGGTAGATAATATCTCAAAAAACACCGATGATGTGTGGTTGCGTTGGGCAGCTTTATTACATGATATAGGGAAGGCTCCTACTAAAAAGTTTCATAAAAAAATAGGTTGGACCTTTCATGCTCATGAGTTTGTTGGGGCCAAAATGGTTTTTAAATTATTCAAACGTTTAAAAATGCCTTTGAACAATAAAATGAAGTTTGTTCAGAAAATGGTG
>JAESTN010000285.1 GCA_016763595.1 Flavobacteriaceae bacterium
GGCACACCAATGTTGTCAAACTTTTTTTGTAACAATTGAGATTGTTGTAATGGAACTTTACGATCATTATCTCCATGAATAATATAAGTAGGTGCATCATCTAAAGTGACTAATTGAGCTGGAGAAACAGAAATGGACATTTTTCTTAGTGTTATTGAATCTTTTATTGGTGTGTAAATTGTACTTGCAGCATTGTATGTTTGAAATTTTAATGCGCCCAAAATATGGCTTTTTGAGAGCCCAGCAGGATATTGTAAATAATTTAGATATCCATTAGGTCTTCCCCAATTTAAAAAATCTGTTGGAGGGTAAAATACGGCAACTGCTTGCACTTTAGAAGATACTCTTCTAACAGGGTTTTTGGATTTTGCACTTTTAAGGTCATTAGCCGTACTAACAAGTAATGATAAATGACCTCCAGAAGAACTTCCTGTAATTCCAATATTATCAGGATCAATATCAAACTTTTTTGCATTGTATCTAATATGCTGAACGGCATGTTTAATATCTGTAGCCCCTTCAGCAATATCAAACCTTGGGTTAGAACTATGCAGTGTTAGGAAAACAGTATAACCGCTTTCTAGAAAAGGTTTTGATCTGGTAATTCCTTTTTCTATAAAAGAATATCTAGAATACCAACTACCACTCATAACATTAACGATTCCTTTTCCATTTGTTTTTTCTGGTTTTAAAATAACCATAGTTAAAGCCATGCCGTGTTTTCGAGCATAGATGACTTCCTCTTGCGTAAAAGAAGCTTTTTCTTGAGCATTGCCGTTAAATATTGAAAACGAAAATAAAAATAGAATGCAAAATGATTTTTTCATGACTTTAGAATTTTATAGGGTTCGTTAATTGGCTGACACTAAGTTAGTGTTTTAAATTAAAGGACCTATTTGGCGCTAATCTCCTCAATGATCTTATGAAAATAGTCAGTAGGTAATGCTTCTATATAATCTGTAATTACTTTAAGAGCTTTATAATGATCAAATAAGTCTGGCGTTGGTTCTGTGTAGTGAAAGTTTAAATGTCTCCAAAATGTCATGGCAGCTCCAGCATAAGTCGTAAAAGTTTTTAATGCATCTATTTCTAAAGTAGATAATTGAATTTCATTCGTATATCCTTTTAATAAGGCTTTTACTTTTTGGAAGTCAATTTTTTCTTCATCTCTACAGGCACCAATAATGGTCATTCCAATGTCGAAAATTCTGTAATAATACACGGCTTCTTCAAAATCCATGATTGTTGCAGATTGCTCATCTTTTGCAATCACAACATTGTTAGAAAACAGATCACTATGAATTAATGCTTTTGGTAAACCGGTAGTAAAATAGGGTAAGAATGATTCGAGTTTTTTATGTAGCCATTTTTCAAATGCTGAATTGGCAGCGTATTTTTTAACGTTAATAAATTGCTCTTTTCCAAAGTTAGCTTGTTTAGAAAGATACTCTGGGGCTTTTATTTTGTGAAGCCTTCCTAATTCACTTCCTGCTAATTCTAGTAAATGATTCGGTAATTCTTCATAAACAGTTCCCTCAATAAATTTTTTGATCATTAAAGGTTTGTTGCCCCAAAAGCTTATAGGTTGATTTTTTATTGTGCGAATTATTTTAGAACTCTCAAACTGATGTGTTGCTAAATGTTCTAAAAGCAAGGCTAATTCTCTTGTTTTTTGTTTGGTTTTTTGCTCACAAATGGTCAACACATAAGTGCCTTTTTTTGATTTTAAAAGATAATTGGTGTTTTCTGAGCCACCGCTTAGTATGCTAAAAGAATGAATATTATGTATCGAAAATTCAGCTGCAATAGTTTCAATTTCTTGTTGATTTAAAGTGGTGTATTGCGCCATAATTACTCTCTCTCTTCAAACGGAATCACAGTTCCTCTTTCGACATATTTCTTTAATCCATTTAAGAGCATTGCCCAACAAAAAGAAGATTGTTTAAATTCAGCATTGCAGTCTTGCCAGTTTTTATGCCAAAAGTGTAGTTGTACTTTGTTGTTTGAGATTTCTTCAATATCAAAACCAAAAGAAGTTGGGTCCCAATTTGCATTAGATTGTGTCATTTGAATATGGAATGATGTAGGAGGTTTGTAGGTAATTACCTTGCCAAACCAATTATAAGTATCTGTGAAGTTAAGGTTGTATACTGCATTTAGTTTTTCTTCTCCAGAACATGTTAGTGGCCACCAATTAATCAATTCGACTGGTTTAGAAACTGCGTTAAACAAATTGGCGGCTGAGGTATTTATAAGTAAGTCGTGATAAATGTGGTAGCTTTTCATATCCATGCATTAAAGCTACAAAAAAAAAGAGCAGTCATTTGGCTGCTCTTTTTTATCTATCTCTTTTTATTTAGAAAGGCTTTTGCTTTGAGAATAAACTCACCTTTTGTCTCTCCTTCATGTGCACCATGAGAAACGTTAGGTAAAATCCAAAGATCAGAATTTGGTACGTTTTTCTTCACGCGAGCAATTTCTGTGAAGTCCATTCCTTCATCATCATCGCCAATCATAATCAACACTTCTGGTTTAATAGATTGCAATTCTGCTGTGCTAACTTTTACGATATAATTAGTGAATTGCTCCATCAGCGCTTTAATTCTTTCGTCTGTTTTATGGTAGTCCTTTAACCAAGAAAAATCACCTCTTTTTTCAAAGGTAAAGGCCTTTTTATACTCAGGAAAGTCTTCAACAGACCAAGTCCCAACGGCACCAATTGTAATCATAGATTCAATCAAATTTGGTTTTAATAAAGCCAATTGATACAGTACATCTCCTCCAAAACTAAACCCAATGGCTTTAATCCTATCGAGTTTTAAATATTCGATAAGTGCATTTAAATCTTTTGCAACAGATTTTATAGAAAGCGTTTCATTAAAAGGATCAGATTTTCCGTGTCCAGTTAAATCAATTACATACACCTCGTATTCTTGGTCAAAATCCTTTACATAAGGCAGCCAATGTTTAGATGAAAGTGTATACCCATGTAATAATAATAGTGGTTTTCCTTTTCCGTATACTTCGTAATGGATTTTTTTTCCATTGATAGAAACCAATTCTGATTTCTTAGGCGTTTGTGACAATAGCGTAGTTGACATTAGTATAAAAGCAAATAGTACTAGTTTATTCTTCATCTTCTTCTTCTTCTTCGAAGCAATTAAATATCATTGAGCAACCATACTCCAAAGCTTCTTCGTATAATTCGGTATGGTCTTCATCTACATCAGAGATGCTCTCTAAAGTAAAATATTCTTCTTCTATTTCAGTTGCTTTCCAACCTTCACTTTTTA
>JAESTN010000286.1 GCA_016763595.1 Flavobacteriaceae bacterium
GTATTACTGCAACAAACAAGCAGAGAGACCGTGCAATTGGCCATTGCAGAAAAAAAATAATTATGCTAACTAGTAATTTTACATTAATTTTGTAGTTATGTCAATTTTCAATATATGAGTTTAGTTACATCTAAAGAGATTGCGAATGTATTAGGCGTATCCAAATATGGGTTTTTAGGAACCTTTATAGGATGGTTGTTAATGCGGGTTTTACGTATTTCTAAAATTAATAAAATCTACAATAATCACAAGCATAAATCAGACTTAGATTTCTTAAATGGTCTTTTAGGAGAATTTAAAATCGAATTTGAAATCCCAGAAGAAGATTTAAAAAGAATTCCAAAAACAGGCCCTTTTATAACTGTATCAAATCACCCATTGGGAGGAATTGATGGAATATTATTATTGAAATTATTGTTAGAGCAACGAGCGGATTATAAAATCATTGCTAATTTTTTATTGCATAGAATAGACCCTTTAAAGCCGTATATAATGCCTGTAAATCCTTTTGAAAACCATAAGGATGCTAGATCTAGTATTGCAGGAATTAAAAGTGCGTTAACCCATTTAAAAGACGGGTATCCTTTAGGGATCTTTCCTGCAGGTGAAGTTTCTACCTATAGAGATGGTAAATTAATGGTAGATAAACCGTGGGAAGACGGTGCTGTTCGGTTAATTAAAAAAGCAAATGTGCCTGTTATTCCTATTTACTTTCATGCTAAGAATAGTAACTTATTTTATGTGTTATCTAAAATAAGTGACACGTTTAGGACCGCAAAATTACCTTCTGAAATTTTATCGCAAAAGCATAGAATTATTAAAGTTCGTATTGGAAAACCTATTTCTGTCAAGGATCAAAACACCTATGAAGACATTCCTTCTTTCTATGAATTTATCAGAAAGAAAACATATATGTTGGCAAATCCTTTTGAGAAAAAGGCACAGAATATTTTATCAACTAAGAACTTAAAAATTCCGAAAGCACCAAAAGAGATTATCTCTCAAAAAAACGTACGTTATTTTTCCAAAGAGATAGACAAATTAAGAGATACTGATAGCCGTTTATTAGAGAGTAAAAATTACGAGGTGTTTTTTGCAGCTGCGAAAGAGATTCCGTATTTGTTACAAGAAATAGGGCGTTTGAGAGAAATAACATTTAGAGAAGTTGGTGAAGGAACGAATATGTCTATTGATTTGGATAAGTTTGATAAATACTATCATCACTTGTTGCTTTGGGATAGAGAAGCAAAAATGCTGGTTGGAGCCTATAGAATGGGATTGGGGAAAGACATCTATAAAAAATATGGAATCTCAGGTTTTTATATCCATACTTTATTTCGTTTTGAACCAGAATTGTATTCCATGTTAGAGGGTACCATAGAAATGGGACGTGCTTTTATTGTGAAAGAATACCAACAAAGACCAATGCCTTTATTTTTACTTTGGAAGGGAATTGTACACGTCACATTGAGATATCCTGAGTATAAATATTTAATGGGTGGCGTAAGTATTAGCAATAAGTTTTCTGAATTCTCAAAATCTTTAATGATTGAGTTTATGAAATCTCATTATTATGACCCTTATATTGCGCAATATATTTTTCCTAAGAAAGAGTTTAAAGTAAAATTAAAAGATGCCGACAAAGATTTTGTTTTTGATGCAACCAAAGCAGACATGCAAAAGCTTGATAAGATTATTGATGAAATAGAACCTGGAGCACTAAGAATTCCGGTATTAATTAAGAAATATGTGAAGCAAAATGCACGATTGGTTGCATTTAATGTAGATCCAAAGTTTAACGATGCTGTAGATGGCTTAATGTATATTAGAGTTGCTGACATCCCTGATAGCACTGTAAAACCTGTTATGGAAGAGTTTCAAGCAGAATTGGAACGGAAAGCAACGGAAGCCCAAGAAGCGAAAGAAGCCCAAGAAGCAAAAGAAGTATAATAAAAAAGCCAAACTAGTACGTTTGGCTTTTTTTATGATAGTATTGAATTGATTTAGAACCAACCCTTTTTGTTTACTTGATATATTTGAATAAAATCTTCGTCAGATTTTGTTAGGTAGATAATGCCTTCAATAAGCGTAATAATTCCTATTACCCAAATAGAAATACCACAGGTAATAATCCCTAAAACAAAAGTGATAAGCAATGTAATTACTCCTTCTTTTGTGTACCCTAATATAAATTTATGTATTCCTAAAGAACCTAGTATTATTGCCAAAATACCAGCAACCACTCTTTTGCTAGATTGGTTTGATATGATATTTCCGTTTTCGTCTACTACTTGCATTTTTTGTTATTAAATTGGTTGAAGTATAAAATTACAAAAAAGCAGCGTCTTTTGGTTGCCAAAGCTCAATTTTATTTCCGTCTAAATCTACAATCCAGCCAAATTTACCGTAGTCATATTCTTCTATTTTATCGATGACTGTAACGCCGTCTTTTTTCAATTCCTCCATCAATTCAACTAAATTTTCAACTCTATAATTAAACATAAAGTCTTTTTTAGAGGGTTCAAAATAGGTGGTGTCTTTGCCAAATGGACTCCATTGTGTGGAGCATTTATTGCCATTTTCATCTTTCCACCAAAAGGTGCAACCCCAATCATCCGTATTAAAGCCTAAATGATTTTTATACCAGTCTTTTGTTGCTGTTGGATCTTCTGTCTTAAAGAACAACCCTCCAATTCCTGTAACTTTTCCTTTTTTCATTTTTTTCGTTGTAAAATTAATGCTGAAATTAAAGATATAATAAATCCGATAACTGTAACAAGAACGAGCATAAATAATGCAGCAGAAGTACTTGTCATTTTAATAATTTCATCAGACCTTCCTTGGTTTATCAGGTTCTGTTCATAGTTTGTGAAAAAAGAAGGATCAATGAATTTTGTGTACATGAAATCTGTTATTGCGATACCAAAACCCACGATTAATGAAATTAATAGACCAATAAGAATCGCTTTTGTTATAGAAATAACTCCACTACTAACATTATCTCTGTAGTGTTTTATGCCAAAAAAGATAAAGGATAAGGAGATTAATATAGACAGGTAACCAAGTATTTCATTGGCTGAAGAACTAAGGTATTTAATGCCAAATAGTAGGTGTACACTGAAAATGACTAAACCCGTTAAAAATCCATACACACCGTATTTTGTAATCGTACTTTTCATTTTGAAATATATTTATAATTGATGCCTCAAAAGTACTGAAAGAAGATATAAATGGGTCATACTTAAGTACCAAAACGCTCATACTTAAGTCTAAATAAGGGCTATTTAGATGATTTGAAAA
>JAESTN010000287.1 GCA_016763595.1 Flavobacteriaceae bacterium
AGAATTGCTAAAACAAATTTCGGCAACAAACATTAAGCAAGTAGAGATAATTACCTCTCCGTCTGTAAAGTATAAAGCAGAAGGATTGTCTGGGATTATTAATATTATATTGAAAAGAAATATAGAACAAGGACTAAATATGATAGTAAATAACACGGTTGGAACAAAACGACATGGATTCGGGTTGCAAAGTAATTTTAATACCTCTCTTATCAATTTTCGTTTGAACACTTCGTTTAATAAAAGCGCTACTAAAGATGATCAGTTTATAGATCGTCAATTTACTTCAGGCAATACAGAACGCATTTTTACGCCAAACTTATTTGAAGGTAAAGTATATAAGGTAGCTGCCGGATTTGATTTTTTTATCAAAGACAAACATGAGTTTACCTTAGAAATTGATTACACAGACGATGTTCATAGTTATTTTAATCAATCTAGTTATTCTAAAAGCTTGGAAAAACCGGAGTATCTCTTTTTAAGGAAAACAAAACATGCGCATTATAACACGATATTTCAAATGAACTATAGATTGAAATTAAACTCAGAAAACACACACTTTTTTGAAGTAGATTACAATTTTAATAATAGTGAAAATAACTATCCTCAAACGGACTCTGTAGATGGTGTAGTTCTCGTAAATAAACGCTTGAATGAAGCGTATAACTTGCATTCTGCAGCTGTAGACTATATGGTTCCTCTAGAACAAAAAGGAAGCATAGAAATAGGTGTAAGCTTTAACACACAGGCTCTAAACAGTTCTCAAACTTTTTTTACGCACACAAATACAGATGCGTTTTCTTATAACGAACAGTTATTTGGCATGTATGGTTTGTTGAATTATTCCTTTGAAAGAATACATCTAAAAGGAGGATTTCGGTATGAATATTTTACTTCGAACGCAAAAAACTCCACGATAGATTTTGGTAGTAAGCAATCGTATAAAAACCTTTTTCCTTCAATACATGTGTCTTATCTTTTAAATGAAAAGAACACATTGAACTTTGGGTATAGCCAACGAATTTCTCGTCCAAATTTTCATCATGTGAATATGCTACAGCTGTATAGCCCGTTTTTTAGATGGGATTATAATCCTAATATACTTCCCGAAACGAGTACTAACTTGGACTTTAGTTATCATAAAAACACACATAATTATAGTATGTCACTTACGGTTTTTTATAGACGAAGAAAAGACGTGATTCTATGGATAGCATCTGCAGATAATAACCAGCAAGTTTTTAGGTATGAAAACTCGGGAGTGTTTGATTCTTATGGTTTGGAAAGTAATTTTAGAGTTCGGTTGTCTTCATTCTGGGATACAAATATGTCAGTAAATTATTATCATAGTCAAGCTGATTTAAAAGATATAGTTACCTGGAATAGCGCATATTCGTCAAGGTATCAATTAAAGAATATGTTCAAAATTAATTCAAAATTAAATGTAGATGTGACCTACATCCACAGGCCAAAAACACAACGAAATTTTAGTTATTCAGAAAAAAGGAATAGCGTAGATGTTGCTTTAAGAGGCACTTTTTTAAAAGGGAAATTAACAAGCGGAATTCGTTTTGTAAATATTTTTAGAGGCAATGGGTATAAAAGCACAACTAAGACAAATACACTCACTCAGAAAACAGTTTGGGAATCACAATCACAAAGGTTTAACTTTTTACTTAGTCTGGACTATCAAATATTTAAAAACAAGAAGAATAGTAGAAATAAAAAACAACGATCATACAATGAAATTCCAATAGATTAAACTATTTTTAATGAATAATAAAGAAACAAATAGTACCGTGTTGCTAAAAAATATAAAGAAAAAAGAACCATATATACATCTCTTATTTTGGGTGAGTTATGTCTTGTTTCCATATTTAAAATCGATTGGAAGAGATACTGCCTATCATTTTAAAAGTGAGCTAATTGATTTACTATTTGGTATGATTGTATTTTACATTTCATATGCTGTCTTTTTTACTACTAAGAATAAGTTTGGTAAAATTCTTTTTTTGTTGGTTCTTTTTTGTGGAATTGGTTCTTTAAATTTGAAAGTTCATAATTGGTTATTTCTAGGCACACATACCGAAGCTTTTTGGTACTATTCTATCAACTATATCTCTACATATAGTATTCTTGTATTGTTTGGATATGTATTATTTTTAATTAAAAAAGGCTATACTAGTCAACAGCTTTTTGATGAAATGAATGCAAAAAAAAAGGAAGCAGAATTGGCCAGTTTAAAATCGCAAATAAATCCACATTTTTTATTCAATACCTTAAATTCTATTTATTTAAGTGCGTTAAAAAAAGAAGAGAATACTGCCGATTTAATTTTAAAATTATCAGACAATTTCAGATATGTCTTACAAGATGGTCAGCATAAACAAGTAACATTAAAAAAGGAAATTGCGCACATAAGAGATTATTTAAGTTTACAAAAGGAACGCTTAAAGGAGAAAGTAGTGATAGACTTTAATGTATCTGTAGATAATTATGAAGAAATGATTTCGCCATTATTATTAATTTCATTTATAGAGAATGCTATTAAATATACCAGTATGTTAAGAGGTAAGAATCATGGGATAAAAATTGACATTCAATTAGAACAAAAAGGATTTCACTTCTCTTGTCAAAACCCTTATTTAGAAGGGAATTCACTTGTAAAAATGGGTTCGGGATCAAACGGAATAGGGATTCAAAACACTACGAAAAGATTAGAATATGTGTATCCGAACAAACATTCGTTACGAATTCATAAAGAAGATAATGTATTTCATGTTGATTTAAAAATAGATGTATGATTGACTGTTTAATTATAGAAGATGAACAACCGGCCCAAGAAATTTTAAAAAGTTACATTGATAAAACACCTTTTTTAAATTGTATTGGAGTCTACGAAAGTGGGTTGGATGTTCCTTTAGAAAAACTACAGCAAACAGAATTGCTGTTTCTGGACATTCAGTTACCAGAACTAGATGGAATAAGTTATTTGAAAACACTTTCAAACCCTATACAAGTAATTATTACCTCTGCATATGATGCCTATACGCTTGAAGCCTTTGAAGAAGCAGTTGTTGATTATTTATTAAAGCCCTATTCTTTTGAACGTTTTTTTAAAGCAGTAACCAGGGTTTACAACAGCGTTGCTATTCACCAGAAAAATGTAGAAAAAAATTTCTTTTTATACGCCGATAAGACCTTGTATAATGTGTTAGTTGATGACATTCTATATTTAAAGGCAGAAGTAGATTATGTAAAAGTTGTTACAAAAGATAAGAGTGTTTTAATTCTGGACAGTTTAAGTAACTGGAAAATAAAATTACACCCTTTTAATTTTTTGCAAATCCACAGGTCCTATATTATCCATATAGATAAAATTTCTAAAGTACAGGGGAATCAAGTTTTTATTCAAGATGAAATTATTCCGATTGGAAAATCGTTTAAAGAAGAATTTATATCTAAAATCAAAAATAATCTTTAATTAGAAACAGTAAAAAAAATACATGAATTATCTGTAGTTCTGTAACGTATCTATGAATAGTCGTACTATAAAACAGCAACAATCAGATTGTAGGAATTAAAAAATAGGTTGATTTTTGTTTTATGGAAGACCAGTACCACTTTGATGTGATTGCAAAAGCAATCTCTTTTATTAAAAAGGAACATGTGAAGCAACCGTCATTAGAACAAATTGCAGCACATGTACACCTAAGCAAGTTTCATTTTCAAAGAGTCTTTAAAAGATGGGTTGGCATTAGCCCGAAAGAGTATTTGCAATTCATCACCTTAGAAAAAGCCAAAGAAGCTTTACGCAAAGGGCAATCTACTTTAGAAACATCCTATGATCTTGGCTTGTCTGGCAATAGTAGATTACACGATTTATTTGTGAAAATTGCCGCTTGTACTCCAGGTGAGTTTAAAAAAAGAGGGGAGAACCTACACATTCATACTGCAGAAATTCAAACACCTTTTGGGTTGGCAACAGTAGCAGAAACAGAAAGAGGCATCTGTAGCTTTTCTTTTGATACCTTAACTACAAACCGACTTAAATCTGAATATACCCAAGCAAGCTTTACCAATGGTCTGTTAAAAAACGGACAGGCATTGCAGGCCTATTTTACCACTTGGAAAGTGCCCACAGCACCAATTGGTTTGGACATTATGGGAACCCCATTTCAAATTCAGGTGTGGAATGCATTGCTACAAATTCCATCTTCAAATGTATTGGCCTATCAAAACATTGCAGACATCATTCAGAACCCTAAAGCTGTAAGAGCGGTAGGTACCGCAATAGGTAAAAACCCAATTGCTTATTTAATTCCCTGTCATAGAGTAATAAAAAGTGATGGCGATATGGGGAATTATAGATGGACTCCCGAACGTAAAATTGCCATGAACAGTTATGAAGCAATAAAACTATAAGGATAGCAAGAATCAGATTGTTGGGTGTACGTAAATTCTTGAAATTTGTCTGAACCTTAAAGCAACCCATCATGAACATCAATTTTAAAATTTCTGCAATAGCAAACACATACAATCCATTATTTGAGCTGACATCTGAAGAACTGTCAGAAAAGAACATGGTTAAAATGCTAGTGGATGCAAACCCTGGCTTCCCATGTAGAGTGAGCTTAGAAGATGCAGAAATAGGCGAGAAGGTATTGTTGCTTCCTTTAGAATATCACAAAACAACCTCTCCGTACAAAGCAAGTGGTCCCGTTTTTATTAGAAAGAATGCTGTAAAAGTAGATTTGGCTGTGAATGAAATTCCAGCCATGTTGTATAAAAGACAACAAACACTGAGGGTATACAATACAAACGGAATGATGATTGCTGCAAAATCTCCTAGTGCTGATGCGCTTAGAAATGAAATAGAAACTCTTTTAAAGAACCCTAAAGCAAGTTATATTCAGGTTCACAATACCAATCCAGGTTGTTATAATTGTCAAATTAATAGGATTGTATAAGCTCAGATTATGCTGATTGTTTGCTGTATTTCATGAATTTATAACGGCATGGTTTTTAACAAGTTATTGCCCATACACCATGCTGTTTTCGATTATTTTTCGTAACTTTAGTACATGCAGTGGCCCAAGAAATACAAAGATTATTACGATTACTATAAAAACCGTGAGCCCTTTCCAGCATCTACAGGGATCTTTTTTATGGCCATTTGTGCAGTTGCATATCTGATATATACTTGGTTGTTTTAAATTGAATTCAAAGTCTCAAAGTCTCAAAGCTAAAGAGTGGCAAAGAACCAAAAACAACAACTAGCAACCATAAGTGTCATTTCGACAGAACGCCGTAGAAGTGACGAGAAATCTCATGAATTATATCGTATTCTTTTTCCATTGCTGAAAAAGAACCAATTCCCAACGCAACCCAACACTCACAACTCACAATTTAAAAACTAGGTATAAACACCTGTTTTTATAGTAACCTGCGGTTTTCTCTAATAGAATGGTTTAGTTTTTCTATTTTTAAGAAAAATTGCAACACAAACACAAAACTCTTTTACCCTATAAATGTTATGGTTCTTTTTTTACTCCTAATATTAAGTATTGGAATTCTAATTTCACTCCCTATTTGGGTTTACAAAATTTTAAATAAAAAAGGTATTAATAAAAATTGGGGAATTTTTGCTTTCCTTCCAATTTTAGTAATTGGATATTTAGTTTACGCTGCATTATACCCACCTTCAGAATTCTATAAAACAGATTTTAAAGAAGTTACTGGAATCGAATTGCCATTAAACTCCAAATTTGAATATAAAACCGCTGGTTATCCAGATCAACATGGAGATTATACTTCAGTATCAATAATAGAAGTCGGAATAGATTTTTATAAAATATTACAATCGAATTTGACTGAACACGGACTCTCTGAAAGCGAAAAAAGAGTTGGAGGTAGACAAATGGACAATGCTGTACAAAAAATGAACGAATTGAAAATATCACGCGAATTTTCAAAGGAAAACGGCGACAAATTTTATTATGTTGCTTTTCTATCTGACAAGAAAACAATTTTGGTTCAACGCTCAAGTCATTAAAGTAAAAGTGAAAACGTACAACACCGAGCATAATTCATTACGTAAAAAGTTTTTCCTTCAGAAAAACCTCGTGGACTTCAAAGAATTCTAATAGTTAACAGTTTTTTTGCTAAATTCACACAAACAAATCATGCACAAACAGGTTGTACAACATTAAAAAATCGATCGTTCTGAATTAGAAATATGGGGGTTTTTGACATATTTAAGAAAAAACAAAAGTTTACCACTTGTAGGTGTTCGGCTTGTGGAGAATTTCACAGTGAATTACCAGCTCTTGGGTTTTCAACTCCTTTTTATTATGAAACGCTGAACGAAAAAGACAAAGAAGAAATTGCCGAAGTTTCAAATGATTTTTGTGTCATATCACATGAAGACCAAACTGACAGATTTATAAGAACCACTTTGACAATTAAAATCAATGATGCTTGCGAAGATTTGGATTATGGAATTTGGGTTTCTTTAAGCGAAAAAAGCTTCGAGGAATATCAATCTGAATTTAAAAATAACATTGGAGGAAAAACGTATTTCGGAATGATTAGTAACGAAATTCCAGATTTTGAAGAAAGTACATTAGGGATTCAGGTAAATGTGAATACTAGAAATAACGGAATAAGACCTGAAATAATTCCTCACCAGAACAAACATAAACTGATTTCTGACTGGGAAAATGGAATTACTATTGAGGAAGCCGAAAAACGAATTGAGCGAATGAAAAAAACGGTGCACAACAACGTATAAAATTAATTGCTAGTGCAAGCTTACAATCAAAGTACTAATGGGTTTTTAATCCGTTTGTATTTACTAAATTAAGTGCTTAAACATAAAAAATGGATAAAGAAAAAAATATAAAGGTTGTGTTAAGATTAGTGTCAATGCTATTAGATCATATAATTATGACATTTGTTATTATGATTTGTGCTTTAATTTCATTTGGAATTACCTACCTAGTTTTTGGTACCTCTCCAGAGTCTGAGTATCATAAATTACTAGCAATAATGCCGCTAATTTTATTTTTTCTATTATTTTCAATATATTTTAATAAGGATGGTATCAAAGGGAAAAGTCCAGCTAAAAGATTTTTAGGTTTTGTAGTTGTTGATAATAAAACTGGAGTTATTGCAAACCCCATTAAAACGGTGTTAAGAAATAGCACATTAATTATATGGCCAATAGAAGTTATAGTTTCAATATTCTCTCCAAGTAGGCGGATAGGCGATTATATTGCAGGAACTAAGTTAATTGAAGATGATAAAACCCTGAAAGCAGACCTAGAAGTGAGTAAGTTAATCGCATCATATTTCATCGGAATTTTATTTTTACTTCCATTAATTGGAATTCAAATGTTAATAGTGGGTTTTACTGCTTATAGTTAGCCATAACACTTGTACAAATACATTAGGCACAATAAAAACTGACTCATAAGTAGATGAATAGAATTCACAAAACATCTTTATTTACAATTATAGTTTTTGGAATTATTTGGGGATTTACTTCTTCTTTTCAGAAACCAAATGAATTGACAAAAGAACAAGCTATTGAGCTGGCAGAACAATTTATAGTTGATAATGGATATACCAACTTGCCTGCAAATAAAACGAAACTGAATACCGAGTTATTTGATAGATACGAAAATAACGTTGATCGTGTCCTTAATAGAAGAAGCAATACTCTTCATAAAAAGGCATTTTGTTTTTCCGAAAATAAAAACCAATGGGACATTGGGTTTTTATCAACGAGTGTTGACATAAAAAAACTTGATTCAATTAAAAAACAAACCAATTTATCTGGTCGAGCAATAATTGTTCTGAAAAATGGAAAAGAAATACGAATTGCACATAAGGAACCTCTTTTCTCATATTTTGAAAAACTAGGAATTAAATAAAATTAGTTGAAAAAAATCATACACAAATACCTTGTACGTAAATTGACAAATGACACCCAGAAAGAAAATAACAATCGGAATGCTAATAGTCGGAATTTTACTCTGGCAATTTGGACTTTTTAATCGATTCAATTATTTAACTGCTAAAATTGATATTTGGCGAGATTCGGCAAGAATTGTAACAGTAGGAATACCTTTGCCTTGTGGAGTTCCTTGCATTGAGTTAAAGGAAAATTACGGATTTCACGAATCTAATGTTGGATGTTTGGTTACCCGTCCACAATTGCGTGGAATTGACGTTTACAACGATGAAATAGAAAAGTACCTTAATAAAAGAAACGGAAAAAATTGGCGGAAAGAATATCAGATGGAATTGGATTCGCTGCTCAAATACAATAGATTGGAATGAAGATAAATAGAAAAATTGCTGAAAAAATAATTGGATTTATGCTCATTGCTTGGAGCTGTGTCACCTTGTATATTACTACTATTAGTTTTAAATACATACTTGAATCTTTAAATTTATCTTGGGAAGAAATATCCATATTTAATGTTATTAAGAATTATCATTTACTATATATCATTCCAATTTTGACAATAACTTCTGTAGTTCTTTTAATTCTAAATAAACGAATTGGTTGGATTGGAAGCACTGTAATGTCCTTTGTTTATGGCCTATGGGTGCTAATAGTACTTTTAAGGAATTTATTTGTTGATGGAGTTTATGAGACGGAAGTAAGTAATTCGGATTTAATTATAACTAGTTTAATTACAACTTTCTTTTTGATTTTAGGAGTGGCCCTTTTACATAAAGTGTTTAGAGAAAAATACCAACCGATAAAAAATACTTGGTTAGCAATGACTTTAATTATTATAGTACTATCTGTCGATATATTTTTCAATATCTAAAAAAAAACCATTCCCGCATGAATCCCTTTGTGTGGTGTAACAACCAATTCTTACACAAACCCTTTTTTTAATTTGACCTTCGAACAAAACTTTTGCAAGGCACATTCGATTACGCTCTGATACCAACGGATTTTCTATTCGGTTTGTATTTACTACATTAGGTGCTTAAACATTATTAGAAATGAAGATTAAATTATTGACACTATTTTTTTTAATTGGAATTTTAAGCGGAATGAACGCTCAAAATAACGTAGACAAAAATGAAATGGTTGGGTTTGCTTGTTATTTTGCTGGACAGCCATCTAAAGCTGTACAAAAGGTAACCACAAAACTGAATAATAAAAAATATGATGCGATTGCAAAACTTCTGACTTCTGATAACAAAGCTGAAAGATACCTAGCAGTAATCAGTATTGAAAAACTAGCCAAATTGAATAAATACAATTTAAATGAGACTGAAAAAAACTTGATTGCAAAAATTAAACAATCCGATGAATTAGTTTCTGTTTGTTCAGGTTGTACTTATTTTGAAAAGGTATCGTTAAAAGAACTTTTAACTAAAAAAAAGAAACTTTTCGGGAGAAATTGGCTTAAAAGAAATATTAAAAACAGATAAAGACTATTGGCAACAACGCAAAAAAAATAATTGCTACTACAAGTTTACCCCTGCTCCCGCACGAATCCCTCCGTGTGGCCAAACAACTATCAACAATTTTCATACGAACACAAAACCCGCAGCACATTGCAAGCCTAAAATCTAGGTATTGTACCAACTACTTTCACAAATATATTTCCGGGTTACTGAAATTCGTATTCTGAATTTGGGGTAGGATATGTATCACAAGTAAATATATTTACGAAAGCCATTAGATAATGATTTGGGTTGCTAAGGGCTTTCAAAGAGCTGCTAGAGTGAAAAAGGAGTTACAAAGCGGCAAAGTTACAAAGGTGCAAAGTTACAGAGAGGCAAAAGGCAATAGCCAAAAGGAAGGAGGCAACAATCAACAACCATAAGTGTCAATTCGACAGAACGCCGTAGAAGTGACGAGAAATCTCATGAATAAAAAACGAGTTCATTTTTTGAGATTCCTCAATCGTTTTACCAAACTCATGTCGGAATGACAGTTTTGATTTTAGGATTACTGAATCATCAACAACTTATAAAAGCATTCTCAATTCACGTTTACATGATACAACTGTCACAAATTTTAAACTGGTGAGTCTATAATTCAAATTATAGACTATTAATCTCAGTAACTACTAATACCATCATTACCAATGACAAGAAATTTTTCAATTGCCTTTTTGTGTACCATAATTTCGTTTTCACTTACAAATTGTAAAAAGCAAACAAACAACATTGAGAATGCTGTTTTTGAGAAAACAGATGCCTATGTTGAAAGAATGATTGACAGTTCTGGAATTATTGGACTTAATTATGCTGTGCTTATAGATGGGAAACTAGCACATAAAAAAGCTTTTGGGTTGGCAAATCTTGATCATAAAATACCAATGACTTTAGAGAAGTTATTTTCTGTAGCATCTATCTCTAAGCTATTTAGTTCAACAGCATTACATCATTTATTAGACAAGAATAAAAGAAATGTGGATGAAACGGTTGGAGATTTTCTCTCGGAAAGAAATGACCTACCTGATTCTTGGAAACAGTTAACATTGAAACAACTATTATCTCATACTTCTGGAATTCCAGATCAAATAGACTATCAAATCTATTTGGCTCCAGAAAGTGAAGCTTTTGTGATAGCATCTATGAAAGACAAACCGTTTAGTTCTAAACCAGGAACGGAATCAAAATACAATGCAACAGGATTTTTAATTATTAGAATGCTGATAGAAAAATTGGCAAATCAAGATTTTGAGTCTTATATG
>JAESTN010000288.1 GCA_016763595.1 Flavobacteriaceae bacterium
ACGATTGTTTAATCATTTAGAGACCTTGTTTGAAGGCTGTCATTTACTGCAAGAATTAACCCCAAAAACCCTGGCTACAATTGCTGGTTTTGGCGAATTGTTATCTTCTTATGTGATTTCTAAAGCCGCAAAAGAAGCCGGCATAAATGCTGCATACAAAGACAGTAGAGCATTAATTATCGCCAATGAAAATTTTCAGAATGCCCAGGTAAATTTCGAACTTACAAATGCTAATTGTATAGCCTATTTTAATAGTTCTAAAGAGCAAGTAACAGTCTTGCCAGGTTTTATAGCGAGTACCAAAGACGGCAAAACAACAACCTTAGGGCGTGGTGGTTCCGATTTTTCTGCAGCCATTTACGCAGCTGCCCTAGATGCAAAGGAATTGCAAATCTGGACCGATGTAAGCGGAATGTTTACCGCGAATCCGACTGTGGTAAAACAAGCGTTTCCAATTCCGCATATATCCTATCAAGAAGCCATGGAATTGTCGCATTTTGGAGCAAAAGTAATTTACCCTCCAACCATTCAACCTGTATTAGAAAAAGAGATTCCGATTGTGATAAAAAACACGTTTTCCCCAGAAGATGTTGGAACCTTAATCACAAAAAAAACAGAACAAAACAAACCTGTTAAAGGAATTACCTATATCGAAAATATTGCATTGCTAACCTTAGAAGGTAGTGGAATGGTTGGGATTCCTGGGTTTTCAAAACGTTTGTTTGAAACGCTTTCTTTTCAGAATGTAAATGTGGTGTTTATTACACAAGCATCGTCTGAACATTCTATTTGTCTTGGAATCTATACCGAAGATGTAGAAAAAGCAACGGAATCTATCAACCAAACCTTTGAATTAGAAATCAGCCAACATAAAGTACAACCAGTTATTGTCGAATTTGATTTGGTCATTTTAGCCTTGGTCGGTGATAACATGAAAAATCACCAGGGCCTAAGCGGAAAAATGTTTAGTGCTTTGGGAAAAAACAATGTAAATATAAGAGCGATCGCTCAAGGAGCATCAGAAAAAAATATTTCTGCTGTGGTTAATAAAAGTGATGCTAAAAAAGCATTGAATACCTTACATGAGCAATTTTTCGAAGAAAAACTAAAACAGTTAAATTTGTTTGTTACAGGTGTTGGTAACGTTGGAGAACGTTTTTTAGCACAGATAGCACAGCAATCAGATTATTTAAAAGAACAGTTGAAATTAAACATTCGTGTCATCGGAATTGCAAATTCTAAAAAGATGTTTGTGAATGAAGAAGGGATTGATTTAGCCAATTGGAAAGAAAATTTACAACAAGGAGAATCGACAACTTTAGAAGAATTTTATCAAAAGGTAGTGTCTTTAAACATGCGAAATAGTGTTTTTGTAGACAATACCGCCAACCAACAGGTTTCTGAAATGTATGCGAACTATTTGCGTAAAAATGTAAGTGTCGTAACCTGTAATAAGATTGCCTGCGCTTCTGATTTTGAGAATTATAAAACACTAAAAAGGGTTTCAAGAAAATACAACGCTCCTTTTCTATTCGAAACCAATGTTGGTGCAGGATTGCCCATTATTGACACCTTAAAAAACTTAATTGCTTCTGGAGATCGAGTACAGAAAATACAAGCCGTTTTATCGGGGAGTTTAAACTATGTATTCAATAATTTTAATGAGAACTCAACGTTTCACAATGTGGTACAAGCAGCTCAAAAAGAAGGATATACAGAGCCAGATCCAAAAATAGATTTGAGCGGAATTGATGTCGCTCGTAAGATTTTAATTCTTGCTAGAGAAAGTGGATTTGAATTGGAGTTGTCGGATATTGACAATGATTCATTTTTACCTCAAAAAAGCCTAGATACTTCTAATAATGATGATTTCTATGCAAGTTTGACGGAGTTTGAACAACACTTTCAAGAAATCTATAAAAAAGCTGCTGATAAGAATTGTTCCTTAAAATATGTGGCTGAGTTTGTAAACGGAAAAGCGAAGATTGGTTTGCAACACATTCCGGCAGACCATGCTTTTTACAATTTAGAAGGAAGTGATAATATTGTATTATTTTTTACAGATAGATATCCTGTACAACCTTTATTAATAAAAGGCGCTGGCGCTGGTGCAGATGTTACTGCATCCGGAATATTCGCAGATGTAATTAGAATCGGAAATCGTTAACTTATGAAACGAACATGATTTTTTTTAATCAAAAAATGCACAATACCTGTATGATTAAAAAAATTCATGAGAGAACGCGTGTAACAAGTGGTTACATGGGTTCTTAAATTTTGAAATATTAGTGTACAATTACAAAATTTAAAATACATGAAAGAAATAAAACTTTTTGCTCCAGCAACGATTGCCAATGTTTCCTGTGGATTTGATGTCCTCGGATTGTGTTTAGACAACGTTGGAGATGAAATGATTATCAGAAAAACCAATGATAAAGGGGTGAAAATCACCAAAATTAGTGGGCAGAACCTCCCCTTAGAAACAGAAAAAAATGTGGCTGGAGTTGCTGTTTTGGCTTTGTTAGAAAAAGTAACTATTGATTATGGCTTCGAAATAGAAATATCAAAAAACATTAAACCTGGCAGCGGAATTGGAAGTAGCGCAGCAAGCTCTGCGGGTGCCGTATTTGGAGTCAATAAATTATTGGGAGAACCTTTTTCTTTACAAGAGTTGGTTCCTTTTGCCATGGAAGGAGAAAGGTTGGCGAGCGGAACGGCACATGCAGATAACGTTGCTCCTGCCCTCTTGGGCAGTTTCACTTTGATTAGAAGTTACAATCCATTAGATATTGTTAAAATTGATGCTCCAAAAGAGCTGTATGCAACGGTTGTACATCCACAGATTGAAGTAAAAACTTCTGATGCCCGCTCTGTACTAAAGCAAACGGTAAGCTTACAACAAACGGTAACACAATTAGGAAATTTAGGCGGTTTAATTAGTGGTTTGTATACAGAAGATTACGAGCTAATCGGGCGTTCTTTACACGATGAAATTGTAGAACCCTACCGCTCTATTTTAATTCCTGAGTTTGAAAACGCAAAAAAAGCAGCGCTAGAAGCTGGCGCATTGGGTAGTGGGATTTCAGGTTCTGGGCCTTCTATTTTTGCTTTGAGCAAAGGAAAAGAAACCGCAGAAAAGGTAGGCCGAGCAATGGCATTGGTATACAAAAACATCGAAATAGATTTTGATGTGCATGTATCAAAAGTAAATGCAAACGGAATAAAAGTACTATAGAATCGTCATTCCGAACGAAGTGAAGGAATCTCACAAACAGATTGCTTCTACCGATTGCTATCGGAATTCGCAATGACACATTAAAAAACAAAAAAAATGAACTATTATAGTTTACATCATAAAGCACAAAAAGCTTCTTTTAAAGAAGCCGTAATCAACGGATTGGCACCAGACAAAGGCTTGTACTTTCCTGAAAACATCACCCCATTACCAACAGGGTTTTTTAAAAACATCGAATATTTCTCTAACGAAGAGATTGCTTTTGAAGTCATCAAGCAATTTGTAGGGGATGAAATTCCAGAAAAGAAATTAAAAGAGATCATTAAAGAAACCATCAACTTTGATTTTCCGCTGGTTCCAATTGCTGAAAACATTTCAACATTAGAATTGTTTCATGGGCCAACCATGGCTTTTAAAGATGTTGGTGCGCGTTTTATGGCACGTTGTTTGGGCGAATTTAACAAAGAAAACAGCGCGCAAACAGTATTGGTTGCTACCTCTGGAGATACTGGTGGCGCTGTAGCAAACGGGTTTCTAAACGTAAAAGGTGTGGATGTTGTGATTCTATATCCCGACGGAAAAGTAAGTGATATTCAAGAAAAACAACTGACAACTTTGGGACAGAATATTACAGCTTTAAAAGTAGATGGTGTTTTTGACGACTGTCAAGACATGGTGAAAAAGGCATTTCTAGATGCCGATATTAAAAGAACATTGACTTCTGCAAACTCCATTAATATTGCACGCTGGTTGCCACAGATGTTCTATTTCTTCTTTGCGTACAAACAACTAAAAAGCAAAGAAAAAGAATTGGTCTTTTCTGTGCCTAGCGGGAATTTCGGGAATATCTGTGCAGGAATACTCGCACAAAAATTAGGATTGCCCATCAAACATTTTGTAGCCGCTACCAATGTAAATGATACCGTTTTAAATTATTTAAAAGACGGTGTGTACGCTCCTAAACCTTCAAAATCGACCATTTCTAATGCCATGGATGTTGGAAACCCTAGTAATTTTATCAGAATTCAAGAATTATTCAACAATAACATAGACCAATTAAAGAATCGTTTTTCTTCTTTCTCTTATACAGATGCCGCAACTAAAGAAGCCATGAAAGAAATCTATGCAAAAGCGAACTATGTTGCAGATCCCCATGGAGCTGTTGGATACTTAGGAGCAAAAGAATATTTAAAAGACAACAAAGATACACAGTGCGTGTTTTTAGAAACTGCACATCCTGTAAAATTTCTGGATGTCGTGGAAGAAACACTGAATGTTACCATAGCGATCCCTACTCAAATTGAAGGTGTGCTACATAAAGAAAAAAGTTTCAGAAGATTAAAACCTATGAAGAGTTGAAAGCCTATTTGAATTCATAAATTCAC
>JAESTN010000029.1 GCA_016763595.1 Flavobacteriaceae bacterium
ACACCTTACAATTTTTTAGTTCTACCGAGTTATTTTTCATAAACACTGTTGGTTTGCCTTTCAATTCTGGAAGTATTATTGCTGGAATCATCTTAGTTGGTGCCTTTATTTATGGTATTAAATACACTCGTAAGAAAAACAAAGTACACTTAAACACCTTAATTTTATCTGTACTCTTTATTATGGTTGGATTCTCTTCTTGGTTAATGTTACCTATTAGAGCTAACGCAAACACCACAATAAACGAGAACAACCCATCAAGCGCAAGAGAGTTATTGGCCTATTATAATAGAGAACAATACGGAGACGCAAATGTATTTTATGATACCTATTATTCTAATGATGGAACTTTAGAATACAAAAAAGATGCATACGGAAATGATGTTCCTGTTACAAAAGACGGAAAACCTAAATACGAAAAGGATTTAAAAAACAATAAGTATGTAATTGTAAACAGGTACAAAAACACGGTACCTGTTTATTCATCTAAACACAAAGGATTTATACCTAGAATGGTAGATCCAAGTAGAGAATTAGAATACAAAAGGATCACTGGTATTCCCACAGAAGCAAAAAGGCGTCCCACTTTTGGAGAGAACTTACATTTTATGGCTTACTTCCAATTTGGATACATGTACGGCAGGTATTTTATGTGGAATTTTGTTGGGAGGCAAAACGATACCCAAGGGCAACAAGGTATCTTTAATGGGAATTGGATAAATGGTATTGATGTTGTCGATGAATTTTTCTTAGGCCCACAGCAACAATTACCTGACGAAGTTAAAAACAACAAAGGAAGAAACAAATATTATTTTCTTCCATTAATACTTGGGTTAATCGGCCTACTCTATCAAGTAAAGTATGATAAGAGAAATTTTTATACCTTATTTCTATTTTTCGTATTTACTGGATTTGCTGTTATATTTTATACAAACCCAAAATCGTTTGAAGTAAGAGAAAGAGACTATGCAATTGTTGGTTCCTTTTACATTTTTGCTATTTGGATAGGTTTTGGCGTTTTTGCTTTGTATCAATATTTGAAACAGTTTGGAAATAAGAAAACGATAGCAATAGCGGTTTCTGTAGTTTCATTATTGGCAGTACCCACCTTAATGGCTCCAGAAAACTGGGACGATCATGACAGATCTAATCGCTATACAACACGTTTAAATGCACAAGCATATTTAGAATCTTGTGACCCGAATGCTATTATGTTTACCATTGGAGATAACGACACGTTTCCGCTTTGGTACATGCAAGAAGTAGAAGGTATTCGTAGGGATATTAAATTAATCAATACCAGTTTATTTGCTACTGACTGGTATATAGATCAAATGAAAAGAGCCACATACGAAGCGCCTCCAATCCCATCACAATTAACACACGACAAATACAAAACTGGCTCTTTAGAAATTGCATATTACAAGCCACATCCACAATTTCAAGATTCAATTATTGGCATTAAAGACCTTATGAGATGGATGGAAAGCGACAACGCTGTAACCTATCATGACAATGGAGATGAAAAAATAAAGACCTATCCTACAAATAGAATTAGAGTCCCTGTAAATAAAGAAAATGCGTTAAAAAACGGAATTGTTCGTGCTAAGGACGCAGATCTAATGGTGGACTATATAGACATTACCATCAATAAAAGCTATATAACAAAAAATCAAATTCTAATGCTAGATATCTTAGCCAATTTTAACTGGGAGCAACCTTTATATTTTACGGGTGGCGCAAATGATGATGCCGAATACATTTGGCTAAAAGATTATTTACAGTTAGATGGAATGGCGTATAAACTAGTTCCTATTTTAACTTCAAACAAAGGAAAAACCATGTTTGATATGGGAAGAATCGACACCGAAAAGATGTACGACAATCTTCAAAAACTAGACTGGAGAAACATTAACGATGGTAAAATTTATATTGACGAACAAACTCGAAAGAATGCAATTTCTCTTCGTAATAACATGCTGCGTTTGGCCGAAGCTTTTGCCAATGAAAACAACTTTGAAAAAGCAGAAGAAATATTAGATTCATCTTTAGACAAAATGCCTATTAGAGATTTTGGACATATTAGCATTGCCTTAGGATATCCAGAGATTTACTATAAAATAGGCAAGGTGAAAAAAGCAAGAAAAACGCTAGAGACCTTAATCGATATGATTCAGCAAAGATTGCGTTGGTACAGTACTTTTGGTGATGAATATTTAAACATTGTTATACCCGAAATACAGAATGAACTGTTTATGTACAAACAAGGCATTTTAGACCAAGTTAATCAGAATGATAAAGACAAAGAGTACGTGAAAAAACTACAAGAAGACTTTACCAATACCTTGAGTTTATTTAGCCACTTAATGCAAGAATAGTCATTTATAGATGAAACTATATTTTATAAAAACGCCTCGTATAATTCAAAGAATTTTTAAGAATTATACCTGGCGTTTTTTTACGAATAAAAAAGAAATCTATCTTACTTTTGATGATGGGCCAACTCCAGAAATTACAGACTGGACGCTAGATTTGCTACATAAGTACAATGCCAAAGCCACGTTCTTTTGTCTTGGAAAGAATGTGCTTGAAGAACCTAAAATATACAGCAGGATCCTAAAAGAAAACCACCGAGTAGGCAACCACACCCACACGCATAAAAACGGTACTAAAACCGACTTAAAAACCTATATAAACAACATTCTTGAAGCAGAAAAACATTTAGAAAATCCTTCTAAACTATTTCGCCCTCCATATGGAAAAATCAAAAGTGCCCAAGCAAAAAATCTACAAAGTTTAGGCTACACAATTATTATGTGGGATGTACTAAGTGCAGATTTTGATACTACAATTACAAAAGAAAAATGCTTAAAAAATGTACTAAGGAATACAAAAAACGGAAGTATCATTGTTTTTCATGACAGCATTAAAGCTTCTAAAAACCTACACCATACATTGCCAAATGTATTGGCGTATTATTCTAAAAAAGGATATGTTTTTAAAGCAATTTCTTAACCGAACTTCTAGCGAACAGCTAGTGTTGGTTATTAGTTGATGGTTCTAGGAAAGACATCAATTTTAAGCGTTCAAATAAACACTCACAATTCAAAACAAGCCTATAGCTAATGGCTAATATAAAACTACACGTATTGCTGTACCAAACCAATTAAGGTATTGGCATCTTGCTCTCCTGTTTGGCGCCATTTCATTTCGCCATTTTTGTAGATCATAAAGGTTGGGTTTCCTTTTACGCGCAAGGTTTCAGCTAAGATTTCGTTCTTTTTAATATCTATCTTAATTACCTTGGCTTTATCGCCTAATGCAGCAGCAACATCCTTCAATGTATCAAGGTTGTTTTCTTCGTTGTCCCAGTCGAAATAGAAATCTATCAACACGGGTTTTTCTACATTAATTAACTCTCCAAATTTTGTCATAACATCAAGTTTTTTAGGGGAAAAAACTGACAAACAGTTCGTTTGTCTAACTACAAATATACTAATTCTAAATAAATCAACGGATTATCACCCTTTTTTCAATTCTATAACGGTTACTTCTGGCCAAATTCCGACTCTTCCCGGAAAGGCATGATAGCCAAATCCTCTGTTTACATTTATAAATCTACCTGCCTCTTCATACAATCCCGCCCACTGCTTATACACATATTGAGAAGGACTCCAACGAAAGAAACCAGGAATCTCAATTCCCATTTGCAACCCATGTGTATGTCCGCTTAAGGTTAAGTGATAGTTAAAATCGTTTTCTTTTACTTCTGCATCCCAATGACTTGGATCATGGGTCATTAAAATTTTAAAATCATCTTTTGCAACACCTGCGACTGCTTTCTTTGAATCTCCTACTTGTTTAAATCCTTTTCCCCAGTTCTCAACACCCACTAAAGCAATTTTTTGTCCGTCTTTTTCAATATAGCGATGCTCATTACACAACAAATCAAAACCAATCTTTGGATGCACATCTTTTACTGCTTGAAAATTCTTCTTTTTATCAGCATCAGAA
>JAESTN010000289.1 GCA_016763595.1 Flavobacteriaceae bacterium
GGTAAAATTAAGCGTGGTAATAGAGAAATTATTGTTGAGTCTAAGACTGGTGATGTTAGAAAATACTTAATTAAGTTGTCTAATCAGATTTTAGTTCAAGAAAATGACTTTGTTAAAGCAGGTATGCCATTATCTGATGGAGCAGTTACTCCAATAGATATCTTGAATATTCAAGGGCCATCAGCAGTACAACAATACTTAGTAAACGAAATACAAGAAGTATATCGTTTACAAGGTGTAAAAATTAACGACAAACACTTTGAGGTTGTAGTACGTCAAATGATGCGTAAAGTGAAGATTATTGATTCAGGAGATACACTATTCTTAGAGAACCAACTGATTCATAAAAATGACTTTATCATTGAAAATGATGGAATTTACGGAATGAAAGTTGTTGAAGAGCCAGGAGATTCTGAAAAGTTAAAAGCAGGTCAAATTATTACTTCACGTCAGTTAAGAGATGAGAATTCTATATTACGTAGAAACGATCAGAATTTGGCAACAGCTAGAGATGCCAACCCAGCAACTGCAGAGCAGGTGTTACAAGGTATTACTCGAGCTTCGTTACAGACAAAATCGTTTATCTCTGCAGCATCGTTCCAGGAAACTACGAAAGTGTTGAATGAAGCAGCTGTTAATGGTAAGATAGATACTTTAGAAGGGTTGAAAGAAAATGTGATTGTTGGTAAGAGAATTCCAGCAGGAACAGGTATGAGACAATACGATCATATCATTGTAGGTCCAAAAGAAGAAATAGAAGAAAATCTATAAATACTAAAAGCCTACAAGTTTACTTGTAGGCTTTTTTAATACAACGAATTACTATGGATGAAAATCAAAACGAAGACGGGCAGATAAATATAGAACTAGACGAATCTGTTGCAGAGGGAACCTATTCTAATTTGGCAATCATCAATCATTCGGTATCTGAATTTATTATTGATTTTATCAATGTAATGCCTGGTGTACCTAAAGCAAAAGTAAAATCTAGAATTATATTAACACCACAACATGCTAAGCGTTTAACGAAAGCATTGTTAGATAATGTAAAGCGATTTGAACAAGCGCATGGAGAAATAAAAGATTATGAGCAGCCTCCAATTCCAATGAATTTTGGACCAACTGGAGAAGCCTAAAATAACAAAAAACGCGAAACATACTGTTTCGCGTTTTTTGTTATAAATAGAAAGTAAAACTCATAGAGAGTTAGTTTCAATATTTTAATAAGAATAATTTAAACTCTTCTTGTTCTATCCAATAAGTAAAAATCAGCTAAAACTAGAGCAGTTAAAGCTTCAACAATAGGAATTGCTCTTGGAACCACACAAGGATCGTGACGGCCTTTACCATGAATTTCTGTTAGATTACCATCAGAATCTATGGTTTGTTGTTTTTGCATGATTGTGGCTACTGGTTTGAACGCTACACGGAAATAGATATCCATCCCGTTGCTAATTCCACCTTGGATTCCACCAGAAAGATTGGTCTCCGTTTTTCCATCTTTAGTAAACACGTCATTATGCTCACTTCCTTGCATTTTTGCCCCACAAAACCCACTACCAAATTCAAAACCTTTTACAGCATTGATAGATAACATTGCTTTACCAAGTTCTGCATGTAATTTATGAAAAATAGGTTCTCCTAAGCCTACAGGTACATTTTGAGCCACGCAAGTGATGGTGCCTCCAATGGTATCACCTTGTTTTTTGATGTCTTTGATTTTAGCAATCATCTTTTCAGCGATTGCTTCATCTGGACATCTTACAATATTCGAATCCGTTTTTGTAAAATCTAAGTCTTGATAGGGTTTGTCAATAAAAATATCACCAACAGAAGATGTAAATGCATTGATATTGATGTGTGAAATTAACTGTTTAGCTAGGGCTCCAGCAACTACCCAATTGGCAGTTTCTCTAGCTGATGTTCTTCCTCCACCACGATAATCACGTGTTTCATACTTCTTATCATACGTGTAATCTGCATGTGATGGACGGTATACATTGGTGTTGTGACTGTAATCTTTTGATTTTTGATTGGTGTTCTGAATCTGAAAACCAATAGAGGCTCCGGTAGTAACCCCTTCAAAAATCCCAGATAAAAACTGAACAGTATCTGGTTCTTTACGTTGGGTAACAATTGCTGATTGCCCAGGTTTACGACGATCTAATTCATTTTGAATGGCTTCAAAATCTACGTTCATTCCCGCAGGAAAACCATCAATTACACCGCCAATTGCAATTCCGTGAGATTCACCAAATGTGGTTAGTTGTAATAAATTACCAAAAGAATTAAAAGCCATTGTCAATTAAATTTAGTTGTTCAGACAAAATTACTATAATAATCTTATAACAGCCATTATTAGTTTGAAAAAAACCACAATTTCACAGCCATAATACTTACCATCACAATTAAGAATATTTTTATAAATCCATCGCCTTTTTTCACAGAGAATCTACTCGCAAACCAACCACCTAATGAAGTCCCTATTGCCATCGTTAATCCCATTTTCCAATTAACAGCATCATTTAATATAAAAACAAGTAAGGCTCCTGACATGTAAATAGTAATAATGACTGCTTTAGTCGCATTAGATTTTACCAAAGATAAATGATTGAAGAAGTGTAAAAACAGAATTAAGATAAATCCTAAACCAGCATTTATGAATCCGCCGTAAATACCAAAAAAGAAAAATGCAATACAGCCAATCCATAAATGCTTGCCTGTAGTTCTTTCAAGTAACTCTTTGGCTTTTAGTTTGGGTTTAAAAACAATTAGTAAAACGACTGCCATCATCACAAAAGATAGTATTTTATTAAATGTCTCCCCTTTAATGTCTATGGCTATTTGTGCTCCAATTAAAGACCCTATAAGTGCCGAAATCCCCATGTAAATGCTAAAAGGGAATGTTGTGATGCCTTTGCTTTTAAACCCAGCTGTTCCAGCCATCATTTGTATTACTATTCCAATTCTATTAGTTCCATTTGCAATGTTAGGAGGTAAACCCATAAAAATTAATACGGGCAAGGTTAATAATGAACCTCCTCCAGCTAAGGTGTTAATTACACCAGCTACAAAACCAACAATTACTAATAAAATTAGGTCTATCATTTTTATGCTATAATTTTGACTGTAAAAGTATTACAAAAATTAGAGTATTAGCTTGAAAAAAAAAATAGAAAAAAGTGTCAAAATCTTTTCAGATATTGAAAAAGGTTTCTATCTTTGCATCCGCATTCAGGGAATACCTGATGAGACACTTGGAGAATTGGCAGAGTGGTCGAATGCGGCAGTCTTGAAAACTGTTGTCTGTCACAGGACCGGGGGTTCGAATCCCTCATTCTCCGCAAAACGAAACCCGTAACGAAAGTTA
>JAESTN010000290.1 GCA_016763595.1 Flavobacteriaceae bacterium
ACACGTAGTATTTTTTTATCTTGATTTTCTTCTCCTAAAATAGATACGTTTTGGTAAAAAGAATTGAATTCCTTTACCAAGTCATAGGTGTAATTTGCAACCAAAGCAGGCGAATGATTTGCTGCTGCTAACTGAATTACCTCAGGATAGTTTTCTATAATTTTAATCAACTCTTTTTCCTTTTTGTGCAATTCAATTCCAGCAATAACTTGTGAATGCTCAAAAGTGGCTTTTCTTAATATAGACTGAATTCTAGCATAGGTATATTGAATAAAAGGCCCTGTGTTTCCTTGAAAATCTACAGACTCTTTTGGGTCGAATAAAATACGTTTTTTAGGGTCTACTTTTAAGATGTAATATTTTAAGGCACCTAATCCAATGGTGTTGTACAAACTTTCTTTTTCTGGTTCAGAATACCCATCAAGCTTTCCTAAATCTTGCGATAAAGTTCTAGCAGTATCTGTCATTTCTAACATTAACTCATCTGCATCAACAACAGTTCCTTCTCTAGATTTCATTTTTCCAGAAGGTAAATCTACCATTCCGTAGCTTAAATGAAACAATTCATCTGCCCAAGAATAGCCTAGTTTCTTTAGAATTAGAAACAATACTTTAAAGTGATAATCTTGCTCATTACCAACCGTATATACCATTCCGCTTACATCTGGATATTCTTTAGCACGTTGAATTGCAGTACCGATATCTTGCGTCATGTACACAGAAGTTCCGTCAGAACGTAGTACAATTTTCTCGTCCAAGCCATCTTCTGTTAAATCAATCCAAACAGAACCGTCATCTTTTTTATAGAAGACACCGTTTTTCAATCCTTCTTGAATATTGTCTTTTCCTAATAAATAGGTATTGCTTTCGTAATGATAAAAATCGAAATTTACCCCTAAGTTTTTGTATGTAACTTCAAAACCAGCGTATACCCAAGAGTACATCATTTTCCATAAATCAACGACTTCTTTATCTCCAGCTTCCCATTTTAATAACATTTGCTGTGCAGCAACAATTAAAGGAGCTTGTTTTTTTGCTTCTTCTTCAGTGGCTCCATTAGTAACAAGTTCACTAATTTCTTTTTTATATACTTGGTCGAATTTTACATAATAATTCCCAACCAATTTATCACCTTTTAATCCTGTGTTTTCTGGAGTTTCTTTTTGTCCATCATTCCCATTGGGAGCAAATCTTTGCCAAGCCAACATCGACTTACAAATATGAATTCCACGATCGTTAATGATTTGTGTTTTGTATACTTTTTTTCCTGATGCTTTGATAATTTCTGCTACAGCATATCCTAATAAATTATTACGAACATGACCTAAATGCAGTGGTTTATTTGTGTTTGGAGAAGAATACTCTACCAACACAGCATCTTCTTCTGATGGCGTTACAAATCCGTAGGTAGCATTTTTTGCAATAGCGCTAAACGAATGTAAATAGAAGGCATCATCAATTACCAAGTTTAAAAAACCTTTTACCACATTAAAACGGAGTACCTCTTGAACATTTTCTACAATGTAATTTCCTAAGTCGTTTCCTATCTGAACCGGGTTCCCTTTTTTGTAGCGTAACATCGGAAAAACCACCACTGTAATATCTCCTTCAAACTCTTTACGCGTTGCTTGAAATTCTACAGATGGAATTTCAGTTTCGTATAAAGAAGAAAATCCTTTTTTTACAGCGTTTTCTATTAGGGTTTGTATGCTCATAGGTAGTTTAAAATTGAAGTGCAAAATTACATAATTTATTTGATTTTTTAGCCCAATTTTGAAGCTGTAAATTTAAACGCATTCTTTGATTTATTCTTGGTACTTTTGTAGTCGTATGAAAGACATGAATAAACGTTTAGCAGAGTTGCCTAAATTGGCAGAAGAAACAAAAAAAGAGACCAAAAAATATTTCTCTAATTTAAAAAGGAGAACTCCTAAAAATTTGGATTATGTAATGCAAGAATTGCATGAAGCTGAGTTTAAAAAAACAGATTGTTTGTCATGTGGAAACTGCTGTAAAACGACAAGTCCTATTTTTACAGAGAAAGACGTAGAGCGTATTTCTAAGCATTTAAGAATGAAGGTTGCAAAGTTTGAAAGTCAATACTTAGAACGTGACGATGATGACTTTATGGTGTTGAAATCTGCTCCGTGTACCTTTTTTGATGAATCAGATAATACGTGTTTTATTTATGATGTACGCCCAAAAGCGTGTTCAGAATATCCACACACCAATCGTAAGAAATTTATTCAAATTACCGAGCTAACATTAACTAACACTGAAATATGTCCTGCAGCTTATAATATAGTAGAAGAACTAAAAAAGAAACTGCCTTTAGTGTCAAAAATTAAAAAGAGAAGGAGCTAAGTAGGTATTTTATTAAGAACTAGAAGGCTTCCCTTTTAAACGTTTTTCTACTTTCTGTTTGATCAATGTTAATCTTTTCATTAGATCCATAATAGTTGGGTCTTTTTCTTCTTTAAAGATTTCATTTAACCCTAAGATTAACTCTTTTGCTTCTCTCGAAATGATTATTCTTTCATTTGTTGTTAATGCTTTTAAACTTGTTTCTTCAAATTTTAAAGCTCTTTCTACCAACGTGCTCATTATTTTTTAAAATTTATGTCGTTATTCAATTCTAATTTATTTTCTTAACAATTTGTAGTTGAGGTTTTTGAAACCTCAAGTCTAGCTTTTAACATTCGGCTAAACTGCCTAGACCTACTTTTCGTGTAATTTAGTAAACATACAAAATGTTTAATAAAGTTAATAAAAAAAAATAAAATAAATTTAATGTCGATTTTACAGGGGGAAAAGAGTGGTTTAATTTTCTTATTTTTAAGGAAATTATAACTCTGTGGAAACAATTATACACTATTTCGATACCATTCCGTCTTTACATAGAAGTTTGATTCTTGTAGGTGGAATTACTTTTTTTTGGCTTTTGGAAGGCGCTTTGCCTTTATTTAGTTTCAACTATAAAAAATGGAAACATGCATTTCCGAACCTGTTTTTCACAGCTACAACCATCGGTATTAATTTTACATTGGCTTTTGTATTATTGAATTCTGCTGATTGGGTGCAAACAAATCAATTCGGAATTCTCAATTGGTTGCCAGAAATGCCTTTGTGGTTGTATGCAGTTTTAGGAGTTGTATTATTGGATTTTTTTGGAGCCTATTTAGTGCATTTTGTAGAGCATAAGATAAAACCGTTGTGGATGGTGCATTTGGTGCATCATACAGATCATAAAGTAGATACGACCACCGCAAATAGACACCATCCCTTAGAAAGCATGATTCGTTTTTCATTTACCTTATTAGGGGTTTTTGTGGTTGGTGCTCCAATTGCAATTGTGATGTTGTACCAATCAATGTCATTACTATTTACGCAATTTACACATGCAAATATTAAAATGAATAAACGAGTAGATAAAATATTGAGTTATATAATTGTATCACCAGACATGCATAAAATACACCACCATCATATGTTGCCCTATACAGATTCTAATTACGGAAACATCTTTTCTATTTGGGACCGAATTTTTAGAACCTATTCATATATGGATCGCGAAAAAATTGTGTACGGTGTAGATACATTTCCAAATGAAGCAACCAATTCCTCTTTGTTAGAACTATTAAAACAACCATTTCAAGGGTATCGAAAACCTACGAGTTTGGATGAAGATTAATATTCTTATTTGGAGTAATTGTATCATAAACATTGAATGAATTTTGTATTATTTCTTTAAGGACTTTAAAATCAGATGTAGCGCTTTTGTTTAAAGTAA
>JAESTN010000291.1 GCA_016763595.1 Flavobacteriaceae bacterium
AAGCGATTTGCATTTTATATATAGATTTTGACAGGCTAAAATTTCACGAAGACTTCAGCGTGTATTTGTTTGGTAATTCCATTCCACAGTTCAATTCGCTTTTGTAATGATTCTTTGGCATAATAGAGTACCTCTTGCCATTTTTGTTCATCATTACCACATAATTCTTGTATCATTTTTAAAGATAAAGGTCCATGTTCGTCACCATCCAATTCGATATGCCTCTTTAAATAATAGCTCAATTTATTGAATTCTTTATTTTCTTCCTTTTCTGATTTTTTTACAATTTCTAAAAACATATCCGGAATTAAATCTTCTCTACCAAATGTAAAACAAGAAGCAATAATATGTGCTTTGTTGGTTTTAATAACCTGAAATGTAAATTTCACAAAGTCAACAACTTCTTTTGGAATCTCCATCAAATCAAGTGCTTCATCAACAGGTTTCCCTAACTTTATTTCAAAAATAAATTTAGAGATATCACTAGTACTCGCTCCAATTTGATGCATTGCTTCTAAGTACATTTCAAAATGACTTTTTGGCTCTCCTAACTCGTTAATATCACTTTCTTCTCCGTGTACAATTTCATTTATAAACCTAGCTAAAACTGGATTTTCACTAGGTACCCACGGCAAGCTAACACAGGTCAATTTTTGTTGCAATGCTTTTAAAAGCGACATAAAATCCCACACTGCAAATACATGAGACTCCATAAACAACTGAATATCGTTAATTTTCTCTAAGGAGTTGTATAATTTATGATTCGTTAATTCATTTCTTAACGTTGCTATTTCGTTTTCTATTCTTGTTATCTTATCCATTAAAAAGGCATAAAAAAACGCAAACCGAAACGATTTGCATTTTGATGTATTAAAGTTATTTTTTAGTCTTCTGTAAACGCATCCATTACTTTATCACTTACTCCAACATTAGAGAAACCTCCATCATGAAATAAGTTTTGCAAGGTTACTTTTTTTGTTAAATCAGAGAACATAGAGATGGTATAATCTGCACAGTCTGCCGCCGTTGCATTTCCTAACGGAGACATTTCATCGGCGTACTTAATAAATCCATCAAATCCTTTTACGCCACTTCCAGCTGTTGTAGGTGTTGGAGACTGAGAAATGGTGTTTACACGCACTTTTTGATCACGACCAAAGAAATACCCAAAACTACGAGCAATGCTCTCTAAATAGGCTTTATTATCTGCCATATCATTATAATCTGGAAACACACGTTGTGAAGCCATATAAGTCAACGCAACAATACTCCCCCACTCGTTCATAGCCTTTTTATTGTACAATACATTCATTACTTTATGAAATGACACTGCAGAAACATCCCAACCTTTGGTGGTAAATTCGTATTTAGAATCTGTATAATGACGTCCTTTACGTACATTTACAGACATTCCGATTGAGTGCAACACGAAATCTATTTTCCCTCCTAAGATCTCCATTGATTTCTCAACCAAATTGGTTAAATCTTCCATAGAAGTTGCATCTGCAGGAATAATTTGAGAACCTGTTTTTTCTGCCAAGGTGTTTAGGTCTCCCATTCTCATTGCAATAGGTGCATTTGTCAGAACAAACTCTGCCCCTTCTTCATGCGCTCTTTCAGCGACTTTCCAAGCAATAGAATGCTCGTTTAAAGCTCCAAAAATTATTCCTTTTTTTCCTTTTAATAAGTTATACATGGTTCTTTAGTTATTTGTGGTTTGTGGTTTGTGGTTTGTGGTTTGTGGAATTTTCAATAAATTAGTTGAACGATACTAAACAAACATTGTTACTCTGTAACTTAGACACTTTGCAACGTTCAAAACAATTAATTCAACAATTCTTTGGCATGGGTAAGTGCTGAGTCAGAGATGTTTTTACCGCTTAACATTTCTGCAATTTCCACAATACGTTCGTCTTCTGATAATTGTTTTAAATTGGTCGTGGTAACACCATTCACTTCTTCTTTATACACTTTGTAATGTTGATTTCCTTTTGCTGCAATTTGCGGTAGATGTGTAATGGTAATTACCTGCATGTTTTGAGACATTTTTTGCATAATTGTTGCTATCTTATTTGAAACTTCACCAGAAACTCCAGTATCAATTTCATCAAATAAAATAGTTGGTAGCTGTGTGTTTTCTGACAATACTTTTTTAACAGACAGCATAATTCGAGACAATTCTCCACCAGAAGCTACTTTTTTCAATGCTCCAAAACTTCCACCTTTATTCGCAGAAAACAAGAAGCCTAAAGTATCTTTTCCCGTTGTATTATAATCATTTGTAGCGGTAATGGTAATTGAAAAACGCGCATTTGGCATTCCTAATTCCGATAATAAATGCTCTAATTGCTTTTGTAACTTCGGAATTATTTTTGTTCTCACTTTAGAAATTAGGGCAGCAACTTCATCTAATTTCTTAGCAACAACATCTATCTGAGATTGTTTCTGATTAATAATTTCTTCGGCATTTTCTACTTGCCCAACTTTTTCTTCTAAATCTGTTTGGATTGCAATCAGTTCTGGAATTGTTTTTACGTAATGTTTCTTTTGCAAATTGTAAATCAATTGCAAACGATCATTAAGCTCTTCCAATTCATTTGGGTTAGAATCTACAGTCTCAGAGGCGTTTTCTAATTCAGCTACGATATCATCAAATTCTATCTTAATACTTGAAACTCTATTAGACAGCCCCTCATATTCTTTAGAAAATGGGGCTATATTTTGTAATTTATTTTCCAATGAATTTAATGATGTTTGTAATCCAACATCATCTGTGGTTGATAAATGAACTGCTTCAGACAAATTCATTTGAATGTCTTCTATATTGTTCAATTTTTCGATGCGTTCTTCTAAATCGGATTGCTCGTCTTCTTTTAATTTCGCGTCAACCAGTTCATTGTATAAATGAAGGTTGTAATCATATTGTTGGATTGCTTCACGTTGTTTGGTTTGCAATGCTTCCATTTCTTTTCTAAAAATGTTCAATTGCTTTAATCCTCTTTGATAAGAAGCAATCTTTTGATCGTTCTTCCCTAAGGCATCCAAAATTGAAAATTGAAAACTGGGGTCTGATAATTGCATGGTTTGATGTTGCGAATGCACATCAATCAATTTGGATTTCAATTGATTTAATACTGCCAACGTAACGGGCGTATCATTTACAAAAGCGCGTGATTTACCAGATGGTAAAATCTCTCTTCTTATAATGGTTTCTGCTTCGTAATCTAGATCTACCGAATCAAAAAAAGAATTCAAGTTATAGGTTGCAATTGCTACCTGTGCTTCTACCACACATTTTCTTGAAGTATCTTTTAATGAATTTGTATCTGCTCGATTTCCCAATACCAGACCTAAAGCGCCTAATAAAATAGATTTACCAGCACCAGTTTCTCCAGTAATGATAGATAATCCCTTGGTAAAATCAATAGACAAGTGATCTATTAACGCATAATTTTGTATAGAAAGTGATGTAAGCAAGTTGACAAATTTTAAAAGATAAAATTACTTAATTTTTTGCCACTTTACGTTATTTGTTGGAGAAATTCTTTGCAATACTGTTTTCAACCTTGTCGTATTTCCTGCCCTTGGTCCATCAGAAAAAACAGTTGAAATTTCATCTGCTTTAGAATCAAAGAAAAAACGAAGGATAAAATTACCTATTACTTTATTATGCAAGTTCTCTAGTTGCAAAACAGCATTTGAAATAGTGCTTTTCGCTTTATTTTTATCTCTAAAAAACTCATCCATTCCTTGTCTGTGGTAGGAATACAATACATTTTTAAACCCTCTAAGCTTCGGGGAAGTCAAATTATCTATTAAAGAGAATCGATTTTGTTTCCCAACCTGATCATTCCAACCTAAACCACCACTCTGTTGGGCTAAAAGCATCACATCTTTCGCTTTCTTATAGTGGTTATCCCCACCATTTAATTTAAAAGTATCTGCATCAACTCCCAAAATAACATATACATAATAGACTATTGTAGAAATTAAATTCGATTCGAAATTCGTTTCGTTATAATTTAATGGTTGAAACTCATCGTATTTAAAATTAAAATTGGTGTCGTTAATATTTACTATTGGTGTGGTATATGAAGTACCATAAACGGGCCTTGCTGCTTGCACTTGGATACTTGCTTCAAAACGATTTGAACTTGCCTGTTTAACGATGGTAATTGTAAATGCACAATTAATTTTCTCTTGTGGCTTGTAGTTTTTATTTGTCCATTGCGTTTGATTGATAAACTCAGTTAAAGAAGTTTGCAATGTGGCATATACTTGTTTATTAGAACCCGATATTTGATCTGAATTAACAGTTACTAACCCGTTTAATTCTTGCGCACTTATTGTAAGTGCACAACAAAAAACTATCAATAATTGAATAAATTTACGCATCAATTCTTTTTATAATCTCGTTCAATATATCTACTGCTACTTCCGATTTTGATTTTAAATCAAACGGAACTTGATTCATTTTGGCATCAATAACAGTTATTTTATTTGTGTCCGTAGCAAAACCTGCTCCTTTATCTTGTAAAGAGTTTAAAACAATCATGTCTAAGTTTTTCCGAACAAGTTTCCCTTTTGCATTTTTAATTTCATTATTTGTTTCCAAGGCAAATCCAACTAAAAATTGGTTCTGTTTGATTACTCCCAATGACGCTAAAATATCTTGCGTAGGTTCTAATGTTATCTCTAACGTACTTTCCTTCTTTTTTATTTTCTGACTAGCAACATTTTTAGGTTTGTAATCTGC
>JAESTN010000292.1 GCA_016763595.1 Flavobacteriaceae bacterium
CAATTCTTTTGGTGCTAATTCCCTGTTGAACGGCCACATCAAAACTATCATCCTCCAAATATGTTTGAAAAAAATCAACCTTATTTTCAATTTTAAAGACACCAATTGCCTCTGTTAATACATCTTGATATTCAATCCCTTCAATCAACACAATAATTACATCTCCTTTTTTAATTTGAGCAGAATTTGATTGTTCGTATAAATGATTGACAATGTTTTTTGAATTTTCTATAAACGACTCCTCCTCTTTAAATACATTAGAAGCATAGTTATTCATTTCGTTTAAACGAATATCAGCATGATGACTAAAACGAAAACTTTGTGACAAATTAGCAAATGGCTTTAATAAAAAAGGAACCATTAAATTATAACTATCCTCATCGAAACGAATGGTTGCTTCAGAAAAAGAGTTTTGTCCGCTATTGTATTTATTCCCTACTTTATGAATAATACATTTGGTAATCTCTGCACGTGTTCTTTTAATCATTTTCTATAAATTGAAGCTGCTAAAATAGTTGAAGTTTTTAGTAAAAAGCAATTTTATTTTAAATTTATGAGCGACTAAAACAAGTTTTAAATTTCAATCGAATGTTCTCTTGACTATAGAGGAGAGATCTTATATTAAGAATACAAAAGAGATTTCTCCACACGCTCGAAATGACATTATATATCCAGTTTTAATTGATCTGGTAATAATCGAAACGTTTTTCTGTGGTATTTTGTAATTCCAAATTCTCTAATCGCTTCACGATGCTGTTTTGTTGGATATCCTTTGTTCTGTTTCCAATTATACATCGGAAATTCTTGATGAATTTTCTCCATAAACTCATCTCTATACGTTTTTGCCAATACAGAAGCTGCAGCAATACTTAAGTATTTTGCATCTCCTTTTACAATCGTTTCGTGTGGTATTTTCTTAAAAGACCTAAATTTGTTTCCATCAACAATTATATACTCAGGCATGGGGTTTAATTGCGCAACCGAACGATGCATTCCTGTTATTGAAGCTTGCAATACATTAATTTGATCAACTTCTTTTTCATCAACAAAAGCAACACCAAAACTCAAAGCTTCTTTCTCAATAAAAGGCTTCAACTCTTTACGCTGTTTTTCGGTTAATTGCTTAGAGTCATTCAGAAACGGGTGTTCAAAATCTTCAGGCAAAATTACTGCTGCAGCAACAACCGGCCCACACAAACAACCTCTTCCCGCTTCGTCGGTTCCAGCTTCTAAAACAAATCCACTATAATTAATTTTCAACATCACTACAAATTAACAGTTTTAGAAGAAATTAATCACATTAATTTACGTTTAAATATTTTACATTTGTGCTATTAATTATTTTAGATGAGAAAACTACTATTATTTTTATTTTTTGCCCTTTTTGTTTCAATTAACTCAAGCCATTCTCAAATTAGATCAACTGAAGGAGCAAGTGGAAAAAGACCAATAGGAATTAGTGATCTTGACTCGACACTTATCAATAATAAAAGAACCATTGTAAAATTAAGTGGTAAAACAAAATTTACAGATTACAAGGTTATTTCTTTTAAAAATGACACGACTTATATAGATACAACGCTTACAATTTTAAAAGAATACAAATACAATTTTTTACGTAAAGATAATTTTGAACTCCTAGCATTTCACAATCAAGGGCAAACATTTAATACCTTAGCATATGATTTTAGCAATCAGTCTAGACTCCCTATTATAGGGATGAACGCTAAGCATTTCAATTACGTTACTGCTAGCGATATAAACTATTTTGAAGTTCCTACTCCTACAACAGAAATTCTCTACAGAACAGGCTTACAACAAGGGCAAGTTTTAGAAACTTTATTTACATTAAATTTTTCTAAACGATTTAATGTTGGAATAAACTACAAAGGGTTACGTTCTTTAGGTAATTTTAGAAATTCTTTGGCATCACATGGTAATTTTAGTACTTTTTTTAGCTACAGAAACAAGTCTGAAAGATATCGCATTAGAGGGCATATTACTACCCAAGACTTAATGAATGAAGAAAACGGGGGTCTTACACAAACGTCATTAGATGCATTTATTAATGAGGATCCAAATTTTACTGACAGAGGTAGGATGGATGTGAATCTTGAAGGCACAGAAACTAAATTAGAAGGTGAACGTTTCTTTTTTGAACATGACTACAAATTATTTTCAAGAAAAGACAGTCTTAATCAGAATTTCACCAATTTAAAAATTGGACATTCATTTTCTCATGAAACAAAATCATATGAATTTACGCAAAGCTCAACAAGTGCGTATTTTGGAAATACAAGTTCAAGTAGTATTGAAGAAAAAGTAGAAAGTAAATATTTTAATAACCAGTTATTTTTAGAGTTTAACTCAAAATACATTCTTGGTAGGTTTAGAGTAAAAACTGATTTCACAAATTACAATTACGGGTATGCTTCAATTTTAAATACAAATAGTACCACGATAACAACTCCAAAAATAAAAGGCACTGCCATCTCTTTTGGTGGTAGTTGGAATGCCAAAATTAAAAACTTTCAGTTAAACTCTGAAGTAAACCTTACCCCGGGTTCAGGAAAAATTTCTGGCAACACTATTTACAGTGAAGCCATTTTCAAAAAAGACAGTTTATTTACCTTAAAAGGAAGTATTTCTATCAACTCTAAATCACCGAATTTTAATACCGTCTTATATCAAAGTGGGTATGACGATTATAATTGGCAGAATGACAATTTCAAAAACATAAATACTAGAAATATTTCATTTGGAGTTGCTACTAAATGGATCCATGCAAAAGCATCTATAACTAATATTGAAAACTACACCTATTTTGATGCCGCATCTAAACCACAACAATCGGGTGAGAATATTACGTATTTAAAAGTAAAAGCAAGCAATGAGTTTAAATTTGGGAAATTCGCTTTAAACAACACCGTCCTTTTTCAACAAGTTAGTAGCGGGCAAGATGTTTTTAGAGTTCCTAATTTGGTAACAAGAAACACCTTATATTATTCCAATTTCTTGTTTGAAGGAAATCCATTATTCTTACAAACCGGTATTACTTTCAAGTACTTTTCTAAATTCAAATCGAATGCATTTAACCCCTTATTAAATGAATTTAGGATTCAGAATACCACAGAGATTGGGTACCCAACTCTTGATGTTTTTATCAATGCACAGATTAGAAGGACCCGTATTTATATAAAGGCAGACAACTTAAGTTCTATGTTTTTAAAGAAAAATTATTTCTCTGCACCGAATCATCCTTATAGAGACTTTGTAATTAGGTTTGGACTGGTCTGGAATTGGTTTATCTAAATAATGAAAAACACGCTGCGAAAAAACTGGAAACTCTTTCTATTAGCTAGTTTAACACTTGGATTGGCTCCTTTTAATCCGCCACATATTTGGGGTAAAATTCAATGGATACTTGGCGGAAATGCTTTTTCTGGAGAAAATTCCATGCAATCTCAAGATTATTTTGATCTGTTCTTACATGGTTCTCCATGGGTATTATTAGCCATCTCACTGACTCTAGTAATACGCCGAAAGAAAAAATAATTTAGGTATTTTCCTGGAATTCTAATTCCATTTCAGGTAAAAACCGCCCAGGAATCGAACTCTCTTTTTGAGATAGCGTCTTAAATCCATGCTTTGCATAAAAAGGTTCTGCACTTGGATCAGACAAGACATTTAACACTCCGAAACCATTGGCTCTACAGCTTGAAATAGCATGTTCTACTAATTCTTTACCAATGTTTTTCCCTATAAACTTCGGCTTCACAAATAGAAACTCCAAATAACAAGTTCTCGCATTTACCCTATTCAGCAAATAAAAACCTGCAATTTCATTCTCAATCATAAATTTCGAACCACTCCAAGAATTAAAAGTTTCTGGAAGTATTGTTAGGTCTTCTCGCCAACTCTCTATTTGAGCAGCTGTATACTCCCAATGCGCTTTAGATTCTAAAGCGATTTCAGTGAGCATAGTTGCATCAGAAGATATTGCTGGAATGATCATGTTCTAAAATAAAAAACCTCGTAAATTTTACGAGGTTTAAATATAAATAAAGTTATTTTATTTTTTCACTAATTGCTTAATCTTAATATTAAAAGCTGCAAATATCAAGGTCATAAACGGACTCAACCAGTTAAACATTGCAAAAGCCGCATAATCCAAAACAGAAACACCTAAGACCCCCGATTGATAGGCTCCACAGGTATTCCAAGGGATTAACACTGAGGTTACTGTCCCTGCATCTTCTAAAGTTCTACTTAAATTTTCTGGCGCCAATCCTTTATCTCTATATGCTTTTGCATACATTTTCCCGGGAACAACAATTGCTAAATACTGATCTGAAGCAGTGAAATTTAATCCAATACAGGTAAAAACTGTACTTGCAAACAATCCGAAAACAGAATCAAATAAGTTCAACAAGGCGCTACTTATTCTTGCCAAAGCACCAATAGCATCCATCACGCCTCCAAAAACCATGGCACATAGAATTAACCAGATTGTTCCCATCATTTTTGACATCCCTCCAGCCGTAAATAAATCTGCCAACGCTGTATTTTCTGTTGCAACAGAAGTTTTTACTGTAATAGCATTCATAATTCCTTTGTATGCAGAATTAAATGTCAATGACTCAACACCTGCTATTTGTGCTACTACATGTGGTTGAAAAACAAGTGCAAAAACCGCTCCTAAAAGAGTTCCTGCCAACAACGCTACTAACGGTGGCGTCTTTTTTACGATTAAGAAAATTACAATTGCCGGCACTAAAAACAACCATGGCGAAATATGAAATGACTTTTTAATATCTACTAACATCTGGCTTGTATCTGCTGTTCCAGTCGTATCAATCACAAATCCTAGTATAATAAAAAATATTAGCGTCACCAAAATTGTTGGTATTGTTGTGTACGCCATATATTTAATATGTGCAAACAACTCTCCTCCTGCCATTGCCGGTGCTAAATTTGTTGTATCAGACATTGGGGACATTTTATCTCCAAAATAGGCGCCAGAAAGAACTGCCCCTGCGGTCATTCCTGCAGAAATCCCTAATGCATCACCAATTCCTATTAAGGCAATTCCAACGGTAGCAGAAGTGGTCCAAGAACTTCCTGTGGCAATTGATATTACCGCACAAATAATAAGACTTGCTGCTAAAAATATGGTAGGATTTAAAATTTGCAACCCATAATAAATCATCGAAGGAATTACTCCACTAATCAACCAAGTTCCCGCTAAAGCACCAACCATTAACAAAATAAGAATTGCACTTGCTGTCGTTTTAATATTCTCAGCTACCTCATCTATCATTTGTTTATAAGAAATTTTATTTCTAAAACCAACGATGGCTGCAACAGCACCTCCTAGTATTAAAATAAATTGGTTACTCCCACTCAATGCATCATCACCAAAAACAAAGACATTATAAGCCAACATCCCTATCAAGGCAAATACAGGAATTAAAGCTTCCCAGATACTCAATTCTTTATTCTCAATAATTTTCTGGTCATCAATTTGAATTTCAGAAACATTTTTACCGTCTTTCATTATGTAAATTTTAGTGTTGTAATGTTACGATTTTAGACATTGTTATGCAAATCAAATTCTTTACTACATTTGCCACTATGGATTCGATAACTCAAATTGTTTTAGGTGCTGCTTGTGGAGAAATTGCACTCGGTAAAAAAATTGGAAACAAGGCATTATTATTTGGGGCAATTGGCGGATCAATTCCTGATTTAGATGTATTTATTGGAAATCGATTTTATTCAAACGCTATAGATGCCATGGCTTTTCATAGAGGGTTTATGCACTCACTTGTTTTTGCATTTATCGCCTCCTATTTTCTAGGGCTGTTTATTCACAAACTATACAATACCGGCAAACGAATTGATACAAGCACTACGAGAAAAGAGTGGACGCTTCTCTTTTTCTTATCCATTTTTACACATCCTATTTTAGATAGTTTTACCCCTTACGGAACAGAATTGTTTTTACCTTTTTCTGATTACCGTGTTGCTCTTAACAATATTTCTGTTGCGGATCCTGCGTACACATTGCCTTTTCTGTTTTGTTTAATTGTAACCATGTTTTTTAAGAGAACAAGTCCAAAAAGGTTAAAATGGGCAAAAGCGGGAATTTATATAAGCTCTGCATATATGCTGTTTACGCTGGGAAATAAAATCTACATAGATTCGGTTTTTAAAAAGTCTTTTGAAAAAGCGAATATTTCTTACCTAAGATTTAGAACACAACCTACGCTATTAAATAATATGCTCTGGTATGGAATTGCAGAAACCAACACCGATTACAAAATTGGCTACTATTCATTATTTGACAAAAGCAGTACTGTAAACACGTTTATTTCTATTCCAAAAAATGATTCAATTCTGAATATGAGCCAGCCAGACTTAAAGACCTTAACTTGGTTTAGCGACAATTATTATTTGGTAGAAAAAAAAGAAAATCCATCGAGAATTATATACAATGATTTACGCTATGTAATGAACACAAATGATTCTATAAAAGCAATGATGAACTTCGAAATAAAAAAAGAAGGGCTTCGTTGGACAACGAAACCCTCCAATGACTTTATTCTTCCTGAAAATTTTTTAACTCTTTTCTGGACTCGAATAAAAGGAATCTAATTACAAAACTCCTACTTGCTTCATACAAGCATGCATCATTTCATAAGTTCTTTCAATATCATTATCTAATCCTATAGAAAAGCGAATTAGTCCATCTGACAGTCCCATTTCTTTTTGTTCATCTTCTGGTATTTCTGATGATGTAGATGTTCCTGGAGCAGAGAATAGTGTTTTATAAAACCCTAAACTCACAGCTAAATACCCTAAGTTCTTCTCTTGCATTAATTCCATTAGTGCGTTTGCTTTCTCTAAAGATCCTGCATCAATAGTTAACATTCCGCCATATCCATACTCCTCATTCATCATTGACGTAAATATTTCATGAGAAGGGTGCGATTTTAAACCAGGGTACACAGTTTTTAATCCATGAGCTTCAAATTTCTCTGCTAAAAAACTCGCATTTACACTGTGCTGCTTCATTCTTATATGTAAGGTTCTCATGTTCTTTAAAATTGATGAAGAACGTAAAGAATCCATAGAAGCTCCTAACAACATACTTGCGCCATCAATCACACTTTTTAAAGAATTCACAAATTCTGATGTCCCACAGACAACACCACCCATAGTATCTGAAGAGCCATTGATAAATTTTGTCAAACTATGTATCACTACATCTGCACCATGTTGCACTGGAGAAATTGATA
>JAESTN010000293.1 GCA_016763595.1 Flavobacteriaceae bacterium
GGCATTGTACCGTTGTAAATACGCTCCTGTACCAGATGCATTCACCCCAAAATCAAGTACTTCTTGCAATAAACTTCCTTTAATTTTTACTTTTAGGATAGCACCTCCATAGGGCAATACTCTAAAAATATCAACCGCCGTAATTGCGCCTGATAATTCATCATCAATTCTAATAGAACCACCATTTACCAATGCACAATCAACTGCATCGGCATAGGTCAATGACATTGCTCTAGCAATGATTTTACCTAAATTAGTTTGGGTACTTCTAATAGGAGTGTCCCTACCATCCAACGGAGTTTTTGCAGTGTAAATTACTTCATCCGGGTTTTTAATGATCTCTTTGATTTTAGTTTTTAAAATCCCTTGCCATTTATCAACAATTGCGCCTACCCTTTTATCTGCAACAATAGTTGCATTAATTTCTTTTAATTCTGAATGCACAAGTGCCTTTTTCGTTTTTTTATCATACGAAATTCTATGGATATACGCCGTTTTTGCATTCGCATCAGCTTTAGCAACAAAAGATCCTCCTACTGGAACTAACATATTTGTATGCTCATGTCCACCCATGATTAAAGGAATGTTAGGCAGCATTTCGAGTAGTTCTTTATCTTGAGAAATTTTTACATGTGTCAACCCAAATACCACATCAACCTTGTCTTTTAATTGATTATAATCATGTGTTGCTTCCTTAAAAACATCTTGATACTTTACAAAATCTTGTGGATTAGACGGAATACAAACACTTATAAACCCAACAGAAACAGTTGTTCCATCTGCATCTGTAAACTCTTTAATATAAGTATCATTTATTGTCTGTTGTTGGTTGTTTACCATTTTTGTAAAAGGCGCAAAAGTACCGTCTTTATTTTCTAATACATTACCCGAAATCCATTCAAACGAACTTTCATTCAACCTTTTCTGTAGCGCTTCGCTTTTTAAATCAAACTCATGATTCCCTAAAGCAACCAAGCCAAAGTTCATGGCATTCATCACTTCAATCATTTGCTTACCGCTAATTCGCTCTCCCTGATATTTGATCGTTCCCAATAAAGAAGGATTCAAAAAATCTCCTGCCATTACCAATAGGGTATTTGGATTTTCTTTTAACAATTCTTGATGCACCGTTTCTACTCTTGCCATTCCTCCAAACTTTCCGTTTTGTATTGGAGCAATTTCATAGACATCATTTATTTGTAAAAAAGTGAAGTCGATTTTCCCATCATCTCTAGCGCATGAAAATAGCAATGAGATAGATAAAACGTACAGAATTGATTTGATAGATTTCATAGTATTTTTTTTTGAAGTAATTTATATTAAAAGATCTTTCGACAAACTCCGTTTGCTACTTTCAATCAACATATATTTTGATCTCAGTACTGCTCAAGGTGACACTATTTACGAATGACTAAAAACATCCATAGCCACATTATAGGCACTTTCAAAACTCATTGGTCTAATGCCTGTTTCTGCTTTTTCGGCTGTGAAATATGACAATAATTTTTCTGTAGGCATATTTCCCGTTAACTCATCTTTTGCCATCGGACACCCTCCATACCCCATCATAGCACCATCAAAACGATGACAGCCCGCTTTGTATGCAGCGTCAACTTTTTCTTTCCAAGAAGTTGGCGTTGTATGTAAGTGTGCGCCAAATTCAATTTCTGGGTATTTCGGAATCAAATTAGAAAACAAATAGTCAATTACTTCTGGTGTAGAACTACCAATAGTATCTGAAAGCGATAAAATTTTAACGCCCATGTTTGATAATTTTTCTGTCCACTCACCGACAATATCCACATTCCAAGGATCACCATATGGATTTCCAAATCCCATAGACAAATAAGCGACTACTTCTTTATTAGCTCTGCTTGCAATGCTTAAAATTTCTTGTAGGGCTTCTATAGATTCATTGATGGTTTTATGCGTATTACGCATTTGAAAATTTTCTGAGATGGAAAAAGGATAGCCTAAATAATCGATTTCTTCGAACTGAACAGCATCATTCGCTCCACGTACATTGGCAATAATTGCTAGCAATTTAGTTTGTGTAGAAGACAAATCAAGCTTAGAAAGCACCGCAGCCGTATCTCGCATTTGCGGAATCGCCTTTGGCGACACAAAACTCCCAAAATCAATGGTATCAAAACCAACTCGCAATAAAGCATTGATATAGTCTGCCTTATCTTGTGTAGAGATAAAATGGGTTTTTATTCCTTGCATTGCATCTCGCGGACATTCTATAATTTTAACTTTACTCATTGTTCAAATATACAACAAATAGCAAATTGATTTTTTATTTTATTTTGCCTCATTAATATAAAAATCTATCTTTAGAATCTTATATACTGATGCAGTTTAAAACACTATTTATCATCTATTTAATCAACAAAATCGAATAACAAATGAAAAAAACACAGCTAGCTGCCTTTCTATTATTGAGTATTGTTTTTGCTTCTTGCACCCAAGAAAAGGCATATTCAAAGCCAAATATTATTATCATAAATGTAGATGATATGGGCTGGAAAGATGTTGGATATATGGGAAGTACCTATTATGAAACTCCAAATATTGATGCGCTATCTAAGTTAGGGAAAGTATTTACAAACGGCTATGCAGCTTCTGCCAATTGTGCGCCAAGTAGAGCTAGTTTAATGACTGGGAAATGGACAACAAGACATGGAATGTATACTGTAAATTCTTCTGAAAGAGGAAAATCGAAAAACAGAAAAATAATTCCTACAAAAAACATAAGAGTACTTACCAAAGCCCATACAACTTTACCAACAGTATTAAACCAAAATGGATACACCACAATTCATGCTGGAAAATGGCATATTAGTAAAAACCCTTTAAACTATGGTTTTGATATTAATATTGGTGGTGGTTCTAATGGGCATCCTAGAAGTTATTTTCCACCTTATAAAAACGTGGTATTAAAAGCGGGTGAAAAAACGCAATTGACCGACGCTATTATGGAAAAAACAATTGCTCAAATTGAAAGCGTAAAACAACCGTTCTTTTTGAATTACGCGCCGTATGCCGTTCATACTCCGATACAACCAATTCAAAGGTTACTTACTAATTACAAAGAGAAAAGCACTTCTAATGGACAAAATAATGCGGCCTATGCCACCATGATTGAAAATTTAGACAGCAATATTGGATTGTTAATTGAAACGCTAAAAACAATAGGGAAATTTGACAATACACTGCTCGTTTTCACATCTGATAATGGTGGGTTATTTGGAATTACAAATCAACATCCCCTAAGAGCAGGAAAAGGAAGTTATTATGAAGGTGGCATTCGAGAGCCTTTCTTTTTTGTATGGAAAAATAACATCAAAGCAAACACAACTTCTGATATTCCAATTACCAATATAGATCTGTTCCCTACCTTATTAGAAGCAGCCGGCGTTGATAATTCGCGATATCAATTAGATGGAAATAGCTTATTACCCGTTTTAAAAGATGAAGTTCAGGAATTAAAAAGACCCTTGTTTTGGCACTTCCCAATATACCTTCAAGCCTATAAAGTGAAAAATAATGAAAATAGAGATCCATTATTTAGAACCAGACCAGGTTCTGTGGTTAGAGTTGGAGATTGGAAATTGCATTATTACTTTGAAAATAATGAAATAGAGCTGTATAATTTAGCAACAGATATTGGCGAAAAAAATAATGTTGCTGAAGAGCACAAAGAAAAAGCATCTGAATTACTGTTGCTCTTAAAAAATTGGTGGAAAGAAACCAATGCTCCGATACCAACGGAGTTAAACCCTGAATTCGCCCCAACAAAACGGCTTAAAACAAAATA
>JAESTN010000294.1 GCA_016763595.1 Flavobacteriaceae bacterium
TTATAAATAATAAGTCCATCAAAAGGAATGGTTTGCGTATTAAGTTCGCTTAATGTCCAGTATTTTGTATAATATTCGACTGCTGAGCCACCCATAGGGTTTAGCAATCCTATTAAATAGCCTTGATTTAGCCCTGACACAAAAGAAACCATGAGTATTTGTAATAATATCAATCCAATAAAGGTGATAAAACCAGCAGTAATACTCCGTGAAAAGGTGACAACTGCAAATATAATGGCTCCATAAAATAGAATGTTCGGAATCAAAAATATCAAATAGGTTTGTATATACCCCATGACATTAAAAGGCACCAGTAGCTCTTCATTTACACTCGGCAAGCTAAATCCAATTTGAATTCCAATACCAACCACCAATACAATACAGCATACAATAGTAACGCCACTAAAAAACTTTGCAAATAAATAATTGGCCTTTGTAAATGGGTAGGAATACAAAATAGTATGCATTTCACTTTTAAAATCCCTATGAATGCTTACGCCAATAATAGCAGGAAATAAAAAGAAAATCAGGGCAGTAAACGTATTAAATATATTATAAATCCCCATAGGAGAATTTGCCTTTTTAGGCAGGGTGTTTTGAGTCGTTTCTCCATCAAAGGCGCCTGCAATACCTGCTGCTGTAAGAAGTGCTGCGACAAAGAAAATAATCAGAAATAGATAAAACATCGGTTTTGTAAACCAATATTTTAATTCGTGTTTAAAAATTGTTGTAAACATTGTATGATTTTTTAAAATTAGAACTCCCTTAAGAAACAAGTGTTGCTGCCAACTTATTTTCGTCTTTCTGCAAGGCTATAAAATACACATCATCCAATTCTGGAGTGCTTTGTAAAAAATCCTCACCCGGTTTTTGGGCTGAATGCACCCGAATGTTCATGGTGTTGTCTCTATTGTAATTGGAAGATAAAATGGTGTATTGGGATGCCATTTGCTCTAAAGTACCTCTTTGAATTACCTTGGTCCATAATTGGCCCTTAATTGCAGCGGTCGCTTTTTCTGGTGTGGTATGTTCTAAGATGCGTCCGCCATTTAAGATGGCCATCTCATTACACAACTCCTTAACATCTTCTACAATATGGGTTGAAAATATGACCGTGCTGTTGGTGCCAATTTCTCGTAATACATTTAAAAAGCGATGCCGTTCTGCAGGATCTAACCCAGCTGTAGGTTCATCTACAATGATTAATTTCGGGTTGTTTAGCAACAGTTGTGCAATTCCAAAACGCTGTTTCATTCCACCTGAATAAGACGCAACATGTTTTTTACGCACTTCACTAAGATTGGTGATTTCAAGTACTTCAGAAACCAACTTACTTCTGTCAGATTTTGAACTTACACCTTTGAGCAAGGCAAAATAATCGAGTAATTTTTCGGCAGACATTTTTGGGTACACCCCAAAAGATTGTGGCAAATACCCCAATAATTTACGCAGGGACATTTGATCTTTTAACACATTGATATCTCCAAATGAGATGCTTCCAGAATCTGGACTTTGCAGTGTAGCGATGGTTCTCATTAAGGATGATTTACCTGCGCCGTTTGGACCTAATAAACCAAACATTCCGGTTCCTATTTCCAAACTTAGATTGTCAATGGCTTTGACTCCATTGGCATAGGTTTTTGATACATTTTTAAGTATTAATTGCATAATTGTTCGTTTTATATATTTTTAATAAATGCATAAGGCTTCCCATTCGTCTAGTATTTCATCAAAAAAATGACGAAATACTAGCGATTAAAATTCGCATTCAAAGAATACAGGATTCCTCTCTTTAAACCCTTATTTTACTAGTTAGAAAATGCGATTACAGATGTTTTCATTGACCAAATGATGTTTTTTCAAGAACCTATAATCTGTTCTTTTTTGGTTTGTTAACTTTTCAGTAGTCATAGCTTTAGAAATTCCAGTTGCACTGTTATCATACAAATTGCTATTTCGAATTAAAACTATTTTGGTTGTTGCATCTTTAGCTATTGGATTTCTCTTAATTAGCGTTAATGTGATATGAAATAAAGTGATACTAAGTGCTAAATATAATTTCATACTATTATTTTAAGTTGATAGTTGATATGTGTTTATTTATTTTGATTAAGGCATAACACCTCCCATTCACCTATTATTCCCTCAAAAAAATGACGAGATAATAGCGATTAAAATTTGTATTGAAATAATACGGGATTCTTTTCTTTAACCCCTTATTTTACTTAGTTAGAAAATGTGATTACAGAGATTTCCATTGGCCTAATGGTGTTAAATACAAACCTGTAATCTGTTGTTTATTTTGGCTTAATGCCGTTTGTATTTCATATGCGTTATTATTTTAAAGTGGTTGATATTAGAGTGCTTTGTATTTGAAATAGTGATTCGAATATACATATGACCCTATAAATAATAGCAGGCTACAACTGCAGAAAACCACAAATCGATAGCCATCTTCAATAATATATTCCGCAAAGGAAGTTTCGCTGGGATCCATAAAATTAATAGCCAAAACCGGAATAATATACACAAGCATAATGGCAATATTATTTACCCGATAGTAGAACATAAAATAGAACGCCAAATAGATAAGCATGTTCATAAAAACAAATGCAATTACTGAAATTGAAGCTATATGTTCAGAACTCTCAATAAAAAAATAAAGAATGCTATGATAACTTAGAACCCACAGAATTAAATTTAGAGTAGAAACCAATAATACAGTTATAAACCGAGCCGTATTCATCTCTATTCTGGTGACTGGTAAACTTGCAATGTACGTCCATGAACTCGCAGTTTTTCTTTCTAACATAAATGTATAAATGGTTACTATTGCTATCGTGCTTCCACTGCCTGAAAAAATTCTCAGCATATTGGTATTAGCAACAATAATAAACATAAAAACGGCTAGCATTAATAACGAGATACCTATAAAATAGACCTTAAATACATTCAGGTCCTTTTTTACCAAGTAAGCAATTCTAGTGATATTCATAAGTCCTTTGATTTATAAATTGAAATACTGATTTGAGTGGAAACCCAAGAAATTAGAAACGTTATTCCTATACATATTGGAATTGTTACCAAGGGATTGAGTGAAATAATTGCAAAAATAAGTTGTTGACAACCATCCCAAATTTCTGTAAAACAAATCATGACATACACAAAAGAGATACAAGAAAAACACTGAATCAACCCGATAATTAAAATGCCTTTTCCCAATCCATGTTTAAAATAAAAAGGCATAGAAAACCCATTGATACTGATCAAAACGAGTAGAATTAACAACCATACAAGCGGATTGTGTATGGATTCTAAAACAACTTGGTCTGTTACTCCATAAAAATAGATTCCAAGTTGCAATCCTATAAAATGAAACCCCAAGGCCAATATGAACTGCAAATAGGTAGCAATATAGCGCTGTACTACAAATTGTTTTCTAGGTACAGGAAGAGAGGCAAATATGATGTTGGTATTGTACAATTGCTCTATCATTAAAAACAACAGAGAAAACACAATGCTACTCACAATCACCATCAAGAAATATATTAATAGATCAGGATCGACAGCAAAAGGAGTTTTTAATGCCGTATAGATAAACGACATACTGAGTGTTAAAAGCACAGCCAATCCCAATACTACATATGTCCAATTAGCACGAAAATCTTTAATAACCAGTGCTAGCATCCTCTAATTTATTTTCGGTTTCTAAATTGGTGTAAAACATAA
>JAESTN010000295.1 GCA_016763595.1 Flavobacteriaceae bacterium
ATGGAGATAGCTCTCAACATTTCACTTGGTTGATTAAAGGAAAAGGAACTATTCGTTTAGAAGCAGGAACTTCACATACAGGAATAGACACAGCAACAATCAACTTAAAATAAAAACTTAGAAAACATGAAAATCCATAGAAATATATTTCAATCACTGTTGCTACTGTTTTTATTACCATTGGCAATAAACGCACAAAAAAGTAGTGAAATTTTTAGAGCTTCTGGTTCACCTCACAACCCAAAAGTTTCTATTTCTTTTAACAGATATTACACCTCTGAAGGATTGGCCGCATTAAGCAAGAAAATTGCAGAGGCACATCCTAATTTGGTAAAAAGACAGTCTATTGGGAAATCTGCAAAAGGAAAAGACATTTGGATGTTAGCAGTAACCAACTATAAAAAAGGAAATGCAGACAGAAAACCTGCTTTTTATCTAGATGGAAACATTCATTCAAATGAAATACAAGGTGGAGAAATTAGTATTTATACAGCTTGGTATTTAACAGAGAACTTTGGTGAAAATGATTACATCACAAAAATGCTAAATGACCGTACTTTTTACATCGTACCAACCATCAATCCAGATGCAAGAAACAATTATATGAAAGAGCCAAACACGCCTCACAGTCCAAGATCTGGAATGATTGCTTTGGATGATGATCGAGATGGTTTGTTTGATGAAGATGGTTATGATGATATTAATGGCGACGGTTCTATTACCAGAATGCGTAGAAAAAACGAACATGGAAACTTTATTGTTGATCCACTAGATCCAAGGAAAATGATTCAGATTGGACCAGATGATGTGGTTACAACGCAACGGTATGAGTATTTAGGAAACGAAGGGATTGACAATGATGGAGATGGAAGAATTAATGAAGACACACATGGGTATTACGACCCAAATAGAGATTGGGGTTGGAAATGGCAACCAGATTATATTCAACGTGGAGCGTACAAACACCCATTTTCTTTACCAGAAACAAGAGCTGTTGCAGATTTTGTGTTGGCACATCCAAATATTGCAGGTGCACAAAGTTTCCACAATTCGGGCGGAATGATTTTAAGAGGCCCAGGCGCAAAAGAAGATTTAGCTACTTATAACAGAGCAGATATTCGTATTTATGATGCCATTGGTAAAAAAGGAGAAAAGATGTTGCCCGGTTATCGCTATTTAACGGTGTATAAAGATTTGTATTCTGTTTTTGGTGGTGAGTTAGATTGGTTTTACGGATCTAGAGGAATCTACACATTTACAAATGAGATCTTTTCTTCTTTTGCTTATTACAAGGATAAAAATGGAAACAGAAACCAAACCTATGATTTTGACAAAGATTTATTAATGGGAGATGCCTTTACTCCATGGAAAGAATTCGATCATCCAACTTATGGGAAAATTGAAGTTGGTGGATTTAAAAAGAATTTTGGTAGAGCAACCCCCGGTTTTATGTTAGAAGAAGAAGCACATAGAAATATGGCGTTTACTTTTTACCATGCCTATCACATGCCTAATTTATCTATTGCAGATATTTCTGAAAAGAAACTAAGTGGAGGTCTAAAAGAAGTTACAGTTACTATTAAAAATGATCGTTTAATGCCAACCCATGCAAGTCAAGATTTAAAATACAATATTACAAGACCAGATTACATTCGTATTTCTGGAGTACATGTTATTGCTGGAATGATTGTTACAGATGCTGATTTTAATGTTACTAAAGAACAAAAAGTAAATCCCGCAAAAATGCGATTGAAAAATATCCCTGGTAACAGTGTTGTAAAAATCAGATGGATTGTAAAAGGAAATTCGAAGTTTACAATTACTGTGGATAGTGCTAAAGGAGGATTGATTTCTAAACGAAATAAATAACCTAAATCTATATACAATGAAAAAAGTAGTCTTATTTGTATTTGTAGCCTGTATAAGCCTGCAAATAAACGCGCAGCATTCTGATAGAGAATTAGTAATTAAAGCTTGTACCAATTATATAGAAGGCTTTTACGAAGGAGATACAGATAAGTTAAAATCCTCGTTACAACCCAGTTTGAACAAATTTGGATTTTGGAAATCTAAGAAAACAAAGACATATGGCAACCCGATTCCAATGACTTTTGAAGGCGCATTAAAGTTTGCTAAAAATGTAAAAGAGAAAAAGAATTTTGCAAAAAAGGGTTCGCCTAAAAAAATTGAAATTCTTGACCTTTTAGATAAAATAGCCGTTGTAAAAGTTACTGCTTATTGGGGAACAGATTACATGCACCTATCTAAACAAGGAAACAGGTGGATGATTGAACAAGTGATTTGGCAAGGTCCAAATTCAAAATAAAACTAAAAAAGCTTCTCCAAATGGAGAAGCTTTTTTTATGTGTTAGTACCAGCGTTTCTTTTTCTTTTTAGAAGCTTCAGATTTTCTGCCTTTTCTATACTTGCTAGAATTTGGCGATTTATGCACTTCTGGTTTTGCATCTGGGTCTAAAGGATATGGATGGTCTTCTACAATATCTAAATGTTTATTTATCAATTTCTGAATAGACAATACATAGTCTTTTTCATCTGCAGAACATAATGAAAAAGCCACTCCGTTTTTACCAGCTCTACCTGTTCTTCCTATTCTATGAACGTACGTTTCAGAAATATTAGGCAAATCAAAATTGATCACTGCATCTACATTTTTTACATCAATTCCACGGGCAGCAACATCTGTAGCTATTAAAATACGTACCTCTCCGTTCTTAAATTTCTGTAATGCTTCTTGACGTAATAGTTGCGTTTTATCTCCATGAATACTGTCAGCTTTGTAACCATTTTTAGTTAAGGATTCCTCAAGCTTATCTACTCCGTATTTTGTTCTTCTAAAGATAATTACATTCCCTTTAACTGTGTTTCTTAAAATATGTAAACACAACTCAATCTTATCCTGCTTAGGCACGTAATACAATAACTGCTCAACATTTTTTACTGTTGATGATGTTGGAGCTACTTCTATCTTAATCGGGTCTTTCAATATTGTTTTAGCCAACTCCACCACTTTATAAGGCATTGTTGCAGAAAATAATAACTGTTGTTTGTTTTTTGGACATAGACGTACAATTTTATTGATGTCATCAATAAACCCCATATCTAACATTAAATCGGCTTCATCCAACACCAAGGTTTCCACATAATCTAGATGCACAAAATCTTGTTTGTGTAAATCTAATAACCTACCAGGAGTTGCAATTAAAATATCGATTCCCTTACGGATCACTTCTTTTTGTGGTTCAAAAGAAACACCACCATATACAATACCTGTTCTTAGGTTGGTGTACTTGCTATAATTATTAAAGTTTTCTTCAATTTGGAGCGCTAATTCACGTGTTGGACTAATAATTAGCGCACGGATTTTCTTTCCTTTTTTAGATGCATCTTGTCTATCAAATAAATTCTGTAAAATAGGCAATGCAAAAGCAGCTGTTTTACCCGTACCTGTTTGCGCAGAGGCAATTACATCTTTCTTTTCTAGTACAAGCGGTATTGCTTGCTCTTGAATCAAGGTTGGGTTCTTATACCCCTGTGCTTCAATCGCTTTTACAATAGGTTTATTTAATCCTAATTCTCTAAACTGCATATCTAACTATTTATGCTGCAAAGATACAGCAAAAGAGTTTAGATTCTCTTTTAAAACACGTGATAAAAAAAAGAGGCAAACACTGTTTACCTCATTTAAAATTATCTTCTATCTCCTAAAACTCTAAGGAGTAATAGGAATAAATTTATAAAATCTAAATACAACATCAAAGCTCCTACAATAGCGCTTTTTGTTTCTCCTTCAGAACCTATTTCGTTGGCAGTACTCATTCTTTTAATTTTCTGAGTATCATAGGCAGTCAATCCTACAAAAACCAAAACTCCTGCGTAGGTAATTAGCCAATACATCATTTCGCTCTGCATAAAAAAGTTGACCACTGAGGCTATAATTACACCGATCAATGCCATAAACAACAAATTACCCCAAGACGTTAAATCTTTTTTGGTGTAATATCCATAAATACTCATAATGGCAAAAGTACCGGCTGTTACAAAAAAGGTGCTTGTAATTGAACCAAGCTCATACATTAAGAACACAACTGATAATGTCAATCCATTTAAAACGGCATAGGTTGTAAAAATGAGTCCAGCCGTTTGTGCTGATATCTTTTTAATTACAGAAATTAAATACCCCACTAACAGAACTTCTCCGATAATCAATCCGAAAAACAAGAATGTATTTCCAGTAATTGCTGAGATTAATTCAGGTGTTGAGGCAACCCACATGGCAATCAACCCTGTTATTGCCAAACCTCCAGACATCCAAGTATATACTTTTGACATAAAAGCAGCTTGTATTACTTGAGTTTGTTCTCCTGTATAATTCCGTGTTCCAATTTCCATTTTATTCTTTTTTCTCTTTACTGTTATTTATATGTTGTCCGTTTGTGGTTGATTTTATGAGACCCAACTGCACATTTGCTAAAAATTCCTTTTCCAATTTTTTACAGGTTGCAAAATCTTTTCTCAAGCCCTCTATATCATTCAAAGCGAGTTTTACTTCTGCTCTACTTAGGTACAGAGAAGCTTCATTTTTATTCGCTTTTATGGCTCTGTTATAATATTTTAACGCTTGCTTAAATAATTTTTTCTTTGCAAACTTGTCTGCCATTTTCACATCTAATTCATACGAGCTATTTGCGGGCATAAAACGGTATGCTATTTTATATCGCTGATTTACAGCAATACCATTTACCAACGTTGGTGTCCAGTTTTTTGTTGTCTTCTGCACTGCCAAAATTGCATTCACAGCATTCTTTTGGGTGTCAAATTGCACAGGATGGACACCTTTTACCTCTCCTTGATCAGTCACGGTAAGAGAGACAATAATTGTACCAGTTCCTTTATTATGAACTCCTGACAGCGTGGTAAAAAGCTCTGCCAACATCAAATTAGAATTTCCAGGTTTAAAGGTTGCTTTTTCGAAAGTATTTTGGCCAAAAGCTGATAGTCCAACACATAGGACTAAAACGAAAACATAGGGATATTTCATTTTAAGACTCTTTTTTGTTACCCCGTAAAAATACTAAAAGAGCAGCACATAGCTCCTCTTTTAGGTGAAAAATCAAATTTTACACTATTTCTTAAACAGTCCGGCAACAAATAAGATTGCCACTGCGCCAATAACTCCTTCAATCAAATCTCCAACAATACCATCCATAATTGTAATTCCTAGTATTCCAAACAACCATCCTCCAACTGCACCACCAATAATACCAAGTATCATGTTCCTTAAAAAGCCGAATCCTCCACCTTTCATTAATTTACCTGCAAGAAAACCTGCAAATGCTCCAATTAAAATTGCGTATACCATACTTTAAATTTTTAGTTAGTAATTAAATTCGTCATAAATATAATACTTAATTCAAAGTCAATCACCTAGACAATAAGCACTTATTAACAGAGATATTAAAAACAAAAAAGCCATGTTATAATGTAATGTGGTTTTTGTTTATCCTGAACAGAGCCAAGTGTATCCCTTCTTTACTCAAAAGTTTCACGCATATTTTAAGGTATATCAAATCAGAAATAACACCATATTAAACAATAGACCTTATGTGAAATAAGGACATATAATCCAAGAAAATATATGCACTTTCAAAAACAACATTTACAAAATTAAAATTAAGAGGCATCTTACAAGATGTCAATATTTAAATATTTCTGGATTAACTGTTATTACATAAGGTTTCTCACAACATTTAGCTCCGTTTTAAAATTAGATTACGTATTGCAAATTTTAAAAAAAAATAAAACATTCTTTTTTCCTTGTTTTTGTCAAAATTTATTCATTACATTTGAATGAAAGAATAAGAACAAAAATTAGCTATGATTAAAAAAATTTTCCCTACAGTGCTATGTTTAGCATTTTTAGCAACTTCTTAATCCGCATATATTTCTTCAAAAAGTAATAGCAAATTACTAGTTGACAATAATAATTTAAAATCTACAGTTTCAGATTTTAATTATGAAGAGATGCGTAGGTCAAAAAAATATGAACAAACTATTTTCTCTGAAGATAAAAAAATAAAAGATGTAAAAATAGTTTCTTCTAAATTAGATACTTTGAAACTTAGTTCAATAATTAACACCCCCAAAATTAGTATATAAATTCCATCAAGAAACCTGTGTTCAGTGTGTAGAAGATGAGTTAAGTATTTTAAAAGAAATCTCCAATATTATTGGAAATGAGAATATTATTATTATTTCTGATCTAGAAAGAATGAATATGTTCAAAGCTATAGTTAATAGAAAAAAGATCAAATCGGACATTTATATAAGTGAAGAAAATATGATGTTACCATTTGATAATGACGAAGAAAAAATTGCAACTTTTTTTGTAGTTGATCAAGATTTAAAAATAAACTTCGTGTTCAAAGCAGGGGGAAAGCAATATTTTAACGACACCTACTATCAAAGGATTATAAAGCTTTTTACGAAAAAAGACAATTAGATATTATGAAACCTGAGTTTCGATATTTTTCAACATTTACTGTTATTATTATTATTGCAAGTTTCACTCTATCAAATTCTTCTATGAATTTGGAATTTGTTTACGCGAATGAAAAATATGAAGATGAAAACGTTGCATGTATAGGAGCACTTTGTGATAGTGTGAATGGAAATAATCACACCGACTTTTTCATTCAAGACACAATGAGCTGCTGCGGTACCTTATCTCAAGATAAGTGGATATCCTAAATTCATATACTTTGGTTGTAGAAAGCCATAAATTAAACTTAAATAATTATTAATTTAAACTCAAAT
>JAESTN010000296.1 GCA_016763595.1 Flavobacteriaceae bacterium
AAAGTGAAAAAAATAATCTTAGCGAGTACTTCTACCCTATTTGGAGAAGAATATTTAGAATACCCCATGGAGGAATTAGCGGTTTTTTTCAAAGATGTAATGGTCATCACATTTATTCCCTATGCCAGACCTGGTGGAATTTCACACGATGATTATACCGAATTGGTGGCGAATGCCTTTTCTAAGATCGATAAAAAAGTAGTGGGACTACACACCTTTTCAAATCCTACGGAAGCCATAAACCAAGCGGAGGCCATTTATACAGGAGGTGGGAATACATTCCTGTTGGTGCATCAATTATATCGTTCCGACTTAATGCAACCTCTCAAGGAAAAAATAATAGGGGGCACTCCTTATCTAGGTACGAGTGCAGGAAGTAATATCTGTGGAGTGACAATGATGAATACCAATGATATGCCGATTGTGTATCCACCAAGTTTTAACACATTAGGTTTTATTCCGTTTAATATCAATGCACATTATCTAGATCCAATAGACGGTTCAACGCATATGGGAGAGACTAGGGCAACTAGAATAAAAGAATATCATGCCTATAATTCAATCACCGTTCTCGGTTTGCGAGAGGGGTCTTGGTTACAGGTTTCTGGCGCGTCAATTACTTTAAAAGGAAAGTTGACAGCAAGAGTTTTTAAACAGGACCAAGAACCATACGAAATAGAAAGTGGGAGTGAAGTAGCTTTATAAGCTACAAAGTTGTAAAGTTGTAAAGTTGAAAAGCTGTTGAAGTGGTTGATTTTGAATAGGTTAAAAGTAAATAATGTGAAATCGTTTTTAATGTCAGCGGTTTTTTAAAATTCCACTAACCACTAACCACTAACCACTAACCACTAACCACTAACCACTAACCACTAACCACTACTTAATACTTCACATAATCGACAATCTCTAGGCCATATCCAATCATACCAACACGTTTTTTTTGTTTAGTATTAGAAACTAAGCGTAGTTTATGTATGTCTAGGTCGTGTAAAATTTGTGCACCAATTCCAAAATCTTTGCTGTCCATTTTAATACGTGGCGCTTTCATTTCGCCATTCGCTTGTGATTTTTTAAGAATATCTAAGCGATTTAATAAATTTTGAGATTGGTTTTGCTGATTGATAAATAAAATAGCTCCTTTACCAGAATCGGTAATTGCTTTAAACATTTTATCTAGTTTTTTATCCGCATCGTTTGTTAGGGTTCCTAAAATGTCATTATTAACCAAGGTAGAATTTATCCTTGTATTCACTGGCTCGTCTCTAGACCAAGTGCCAAGTGTTAGTGCTAAATGTACTTGTTTGTTATTTGTTTGTTGATATGCTCTTAATCTAAAAGTTCCAAATCGGGTTTCAATATCAAAGTCGTCTTTCTTTTCAATTAAAGAATCATGCTCCATTCTATAAGCAACCAAATCTTCTATAGAAACGATTTTCAAATCGAACTTTTTAGCGACTTTTAATAGTTGAGGTAGGCGAGCCATTGTTCCATCTTCATTCATTATTTCTACAATAACTCCTGCAGGGTCAAAACCAGCTAAGCGTGCAAAATCTATTGCAGCTTCTGTATGGCCAGTTCTTCTTAAAACACCACCTTCTTTTGCTTTTAAGGGAAAAATATGTCCAGGTCTAGCAAGGTCAAATGGTTTTGTTTCAGGATCAATAATAGCTTTAATGGTTAATGCTCTATCACTCGCAGAAATACCCGTAGTTACTCCTTTGCCTTTTAGATCAATAGAAATTGTAAAAGCAGTTTCCAAAGGGTCAGTATTGTTGTTAACCATCATTCCTAATTGTAGTTCTTTACTACGTTTTTCGGTAATAGGTGCACAAATTAATCCACGTCCATGTGTTGCCATGAAGTTGATCATTTCTGGAGTCACTTTTTCTGCAGCAGCAACAAAATCTCCTTCATTTTCTCTGTTCTCATCATCTACAACGATTATTACTTTTCCATTTCTGATATCTTCAATGGCTTCAGTAATTGTATGTAATTGTATGCTATTCGCTATTTTAGAGTTCTCCATTATTTTTATTGTCTGTTTTAGACGATATTTTTTTTATTAGTTGTGTTATTGGCTGCAAAAATACATCAATATTAAATATTCCTTTATCTTTTGTTGCTCTAACTGTTAAAAATATTCCAAGTGGGACCATTACTATAGCCGAAACCCAAGAGCCTAAAATTGCAGAAATAGAACTGTCTTCTGCCAGGTTTCTCCCAAAAGTGTTTATGAAAAAGTAAATTACATAAATACAAATCGCTAAAATCATTGGCAAACCAAAACCTCCTTTTCTAATAATAGACCCCAATGGAGCTCCTATAAAGAAGAGTATTAAACAAGATAAAGAGAAGGCAATTCTATTGTAATATTCAGTTTCGTAGATGTTGAGTTTTTTTCTTTTGTATTTAAATGTGCTTTTTTGATTTCTTATAACGTCTAAAGAAGTTTTGTTTTTTGTAATGGAAGAATTGATGATTCTTAATTGAATTCTCTTTTCAAAATTATCCAATATTTCGGGTGCTAATTTTTTGCTCTTAGCAGCTTTTTTTGTTAAGAATAACTTTTTAGCATCAGTATTTATATAAAAATTAGCGGCTCTACCTTTAACATATTCTTTATAATCTATCTCTAACTCAGGAATAATTACTTCTAATTCCTTTAAGGATTTCATGCCTTTGCTTTGAAGGTTGCCATCCTCACTTAAGGAATCTTTTGGCATGTTTATGATGATGGTGTATTGCTTAAATGTTGCTGTTGAGGCAGGCATGTTAATTCTACTTTTTCTAGCATTCAAATGGTCTTCAAAGAAATGTACATCATTTAAAACTAAAGTCATGTACCTTTGTCCTTCGGGATTTATTATTTTTGCAGTTTCAGCAGTAATTATTTTCTTATTCCCTTTTCTCGCTGTTAAATCATAAATTAAAACCTTCTTCCACTGATCTTCATTTTCGCCAAAAACTTCATCAAATTTAATATGATATCCTGGAATTTCAGTATTAAATACTCCGGGTATAAATGCTAGTAAAGGCTTTTGTTTTTTTATGTTTACATATAAGTTCTTCTGTTTATACATTGCATATGGAAACACATTGTTTAAGAAGAAAAAATTAACCACACTCATTACTACGGTTAGTATTATTAGCGGTCTGACCAATCTTGGTAACGAAATACCAGCAGATTTTGCCGCTGCAAATTCATAGTTTTCTGAAAGGGTCCCTAGTGCCATTATCGACGATAATAACACGCCAATTGGTAAGGCTTGTGGTGTTACAATTAAAGCAGTATAGTATAAGAATTTTAGTATAAAAATCATATCTATTCCTTTACCAGCAATGTCTTCAAAAGCGAGCCAAAGCGCTTGCATTACCAATACAAATAGCACAATTAAAAAGGTCGCCAAAAAGGGCACTATAAAACTTTTTAAGATGTATTTATCTAAGATTCTCAAGGTTTCAAATACTATAAATTAGTCTATTATGTAGCTCTTTTTTAAATAACTGTCTTTATCAAAAGTAAATGTTGTTTTCGGTAAAACTTGACTGTATTTAAATGAGGTAATTTCGAATGTAGTTTTAGATGTATTCGCTCCAGTTTGCATTAGCTTATAGATATGTTTTGTTTTTAGATCTATCCCTAATTCAACTTTAACAATATCAGAATTACTATCAATAGGAGTAAGCTCAACATACTGTATTTTTCTACCTTTAACTGTTGATCGTTTTCCCATAGAAAACGTATAGCCTTCTTTGTAAAAGGTTAATAATTTTGAAGGATAAATAAAACCATCATCAGTGTCAAAATCACCGTCATTAATAGCAATTTCTTTTTCTTCATGATTGATTACATATAATTTTGCACCATCAAAAATAAACGTGTTTCCCAGATATTCTAGGTTGTATTTTTCTCCTTCTAAAGTAATAATACCTTTAATTGGTGGTTCGTCCCCTTCTTTAATTCCTGCTTCCTCATTGCTTAAACTAGAACTAAATGCGATGGTCATATTGGTATATGCTCCCATTTTAGAGGATACTTCATCTAATAATGTCTTCGCTTTATTTTCTTGGGAAAATCCAAAAGTTGTAATTCCTAAGAATACTAAAATGATAGGTATTATTTTTTTCATCAATGTGTTTCTATTTATTTTCATTTTCTAATAATTGGTCTAATG
>JAESTN010000297.1 GCA_016763595.1 Flavobacteriaceae bacterium
ATTAATATTATATTTTGAGAAAAACATCTCCCCTTATAAATTTCTATAAATATATATTTTTCTTTTTGCTAATACTATTGTGTAGTATTGGTCATGCGCAAGAAAAAGATACTGTACTTTTTATCCCAAAAATGAAGTACCAGAGCAATAGATTAATCACTAAAACTGATTCTATTAATCTATTAAAAAGAAAAGCCGTACTTACTGCAAATAGCTCAAAAGAATTGACTGATAGAATGGCAGAGCTTGATTCTATTTTAAATTCATATAAAAAAGAATCTCAAAGGATTACAAAGATTATCAAAGCAGATTCTATTAAAGTTGCTAGAAGCGATAGAAAAAGAATCAATATTGACTCTCTTAAATCTGCACAACAGGTTAAAGAAGATAAAGATGCAAAGCGATTAGCAAGACTGAACGCTATTATCAAAAGAAACGATTCTATCAAATTAGTAAAAGCTCAAAAGGCTGCTGATAGAATTGCACAAAGAAAACAAGATTCTACAAGAATTGCAGAAAATAAAATAAGACTTAGACTTAGAAATGACTCTATAAGAACAGCAAAAGCACAAATTGCTGCTAAAAACAAAGCAGATTCTTTACGGATTTCTCAAAGATTGCAAAAAGAAAAATTTAGACAAGATTCAATTAGTGTAGCACGAGCTAAAATTTTAGCAGACAATATTCTAAAAAGAAAACAAGATTCTATAAACACCGCAATTGCCTTACAACAAAAAGCACAGTTCCAAGCAGATTCTACTAGCGTAGCACAAGCAAAAATTATTGCAGATCAAATTGCACAAAGAAGACAAGATTCTATTAGTACTGCAGTTGCACAACAAAATGCACAGTTCAAAGCAGATTCTACTCGCGTTGCACAAGCAAAAACGATAGCGGATCAAATTGCACAAAGAAAACAAGACTCTATTTTTACTGCTGTTGCACAACAAAAAGCACAGTTCCAAGCAGATTCTACTCGCGTTGCACAAGCAAAAATTATTGCGGATCAAATTGCACAAAGAAAACAAGACTCTATTGTTACTGCTGTTGCACAACAAAATGCACAGCTAAGAGCTGATTCTATTAGCCTTGCACAAGCAAAAATTATTGCGGATCAAATTGCGCTAAGAAGACAAGATTCTATCATTACGGCGGTTGCACAACAAAATGCACAACTAAGAGCTGATTCTATTAGCCTTGTACAAGCAAAAATTATTGCAGATCAGATTGCCAAAAGAAGACAAGATTCTATCTTTACGGCAGTTGCACAACAAAATGCACAACTAAGAGCTGATTCTATTAGCCTTGCACAAGCAAAAATTATTTCAGATCAGATTGCGCAAAGAAGACAAGATTCTATCGTTACTGCGGTTGCTCAACAAAATGCGCAGCTAAGAGCAGATTCTACAAGCCTAGCACAGGCAAAAATAATTGCAGATCAAATTGCACAAAGAAGACAAGACTCTATTAGTACTGTAATTGCACAACAGAATACACAGTTCAAAGCAGATTCTACAAGAGTAGCTCAGGCAAAAATTATTGCAGATCAAATTGCACAAAGAAGACAAGATTCTATCGTTACTGCAGTTGCACAACAGAATGCTCAGTTCAAAGCAGATTCTACGAGAGTAGCTCAGGCAAAAATTATTGAAGATCAAATTACCAAAAGAAGGCAAGATTCTATCGTTACTGCTGTTGCTCAACAAAAAGCGCAACTGAGAGCAGATTCTACTAGCCTTGCACAAGCTAAGGTTCTTGCAGATCAAATTGCGAAAAGAAAACAAGATTCTATCAGTAATGCACTTGTATTGCAAAAAGCTCAATTCAAAGCCGATTCTACAAGAGTTGCACAAGAGAAAATTATCACGGATCAACTAAATACCAAAAGAAAACAAGATTCTATCAATACAGCAATTGCATTACAACAAAAAGCACAGTTTAGAACTGATTCTATAAGAGTCGCTAAACTTATTTCGGATGAGATTACTAAAAGCAAACAAGATTCCATCATTAATGCAGTTGCGAAATCAAAATTAGACGAAATCTTAGCAAAACAAGACTCTACTGCATTCGCAAATAATGCTGCTGTAAACACAAATAGAAACTTAGCGCTAAACGATTCAATAAATAGCAACACTGTTCTTCATAGCGACTTTGAAAAAGCAGAAAGATTTATCGATTCGATGCCATATATTAGAACAGGTAATATATTGAGTAAGTTTATGCGTGGAGAAATTGAATTAAAACAAGGACAAATAGTTTCTAATGTTTTAAAAGTTGTAAACCTTGGAAGACAACCAATCACTTTTACTACAGAATTGTTAATTCCTGGTTCTTGGACAAGAATAGATGATGAAAACAAAAAATATCTTGCCATACAAAATGATACTGTCATAGTTCCTATCATAATTAGCCCTACAAAATTGGTAAATGGTAATACAGAAATCATTATAAATTCCTTTATAATAGATGCTGAACAACAGCAATTAGCAAATAATTACTTCTCTTTAAGAACAAAGAAAAAAGTTTCATGGAAAATTGAATTAGCTGATGTTCAAAACATGTATTTAAAAAATGATGAAAAAGATAAGCGTTTCAGTTTTCAAGTACACAATTCAGGGAATTACAGACAAGATTTATTTGTGAATTACACCATCCCTAGAAAAGATTTATTTCTTTCTGATACTCTTGGAAAAAGAATTAAACAACCAAATACAACTTTTACTTTAGACAGAGGAGAAAGAAAAATGTTTGATTATTTAATTACTTTTAAAGACGTGAATAAGAGAAATTTCAGAAGAGTATCTCAAGAATCACACAATCCGAATAAGGTTACAGATAAAAAAACACACAGTCTAATCATAAATAGTAGTGAACCAAGATTAAGTACAAAAGGCTTACAAAAAAGAACTAAGGTTAATTTTATAAAATTACCAAATGAAATAAAAGCAAATCCTTATGGATACCCATACTTTCCATTAACTGTTAGATTGAGTGCTCAAAACATTTTAGATGACAGGTCCTTTTTATCATTAAGTTTAAGAGGATTTAAGCAATTTAATGAATCTTCCAATTTAATATACTCCACAGATATTAGCTACAGTAACTCATATTTTACAAATGACATTTTTAAAAATGCACCATGGTACGTTGGTTATTTTGATGATAAAAAAACAATTGAAATTGGTCAAATTAGTGGTAATATAGTTGGGATTGCCAGTTCTGGGAAAGGAATTAAAGGGTCCTATAAATTGAATGACCAACATGAAGTGGGCGCTTTTTACACCAATTCTGGAGGTTTTGCTGCTTCAAACAGTATTATTAGCATTGGTGGTTGGCATAAGTATTCTTACAATGAAGATATCAATTTAAAAACTCAGATTGGTAGAAATATAAACAGTATCTCAAATAACAGTATTAATGTAATTTCTTTTCAACCGTACATTAGAATACAAAAGAAGCATAATATTTCATTAACGAGTTCATTTACAAATAAAAGTCAAAAAAACGAACCCGAATATTATAAAGCTAATGGGTTATTAATTGGTGGTACATACACAAGTCATTTTTTAAATAAAAGGTTACGATTTAACTTAAGCACACGTTATAATGACAAGAATTTTAGTTACGGAAACTTTGACAGACTATATATAAACCAACGTATTACGTATAAACTAAATGATGAATGGAATGTTTTCTTATCAAACAATTACCAACAATCTTCTAATTATAATATTTTTACTGGAAAAGTAAACTACTCGCAAAAAACGTTCTTTAACAATATCGTATTTAACACAAAAAAAGCTTCAGGAAATTATCAGCCAGGAATATTTTATGAGTACAGAAATTACCCAAATAGTATTTTATACAATAGAGGATTAACCTTTAGATATTCTAGTTACAACTATAATAAAAACTTTGTTAGTTCAATATATTTAAGAGCGGGGTATACAAAACCTATACTA
>JAESTN010000298.1 GCA_016763595.1 Flavobacteriaceae bacterium
AGTTTCATTTTTATCACCTCTTCCTGTAGTAAAACGCTACCAGGTGCTCCAGAAGAAAATCTTCTTTTAGACGGACCTATAGAAGGGCTAACCACTGAACAACAGATTCAGTTTTTAAAAGGTGATGTCGCTTTTAATGACGATATCTTTACTGTAGAAAAAGGTCTTGGTCCAATTTTTAACGCAAACAGCTGTGCAACTTGCCATGCCGGAGATGGAAAAGGACATCCTTTTATTGGCTTTACTCGTTTTGGACAAACAGATGCTACTGGTAACAAGTTTTTAAATCAAGGAGCGCCACAGTTACAGAACAAAGCAATCCCAGGTTACACACCAGAGACATTGCCTGCTGGAGCCACCTTTAGTAATTTACTAGCACCAGCAGTAACAGGACTTGGCCTTTTAGACGCAGTAAGTGATGCTGATTTAATTGCATTATCTGACCCTAACGACACGAACAATGACGGAATTAGCGGTGTACCACATTGGAATAATATTCCTGAGTATGCAAAAGCACAATTACGCCCAAATACTATTATAAATGGAGGAAAATACATCACTCGATTTGGAAAAAAGGGAGCAGCTTACAACCTCCTTCAGCAAACATCAGAAGCCTATAATCAAGACATGGGAGTTGCCTCAATATTTGAAGCTATTGATACCTATAGTGGTTTAGAGATTGACCCTGAAGTTGCAACTGACCAAGTAAACGACGTCGTGTTTTATTTAAAAACATTAAAAGCTCCTTTAAGAAGAGACGAAACAAATGCAGATGTTATTGAAGGTGAAAAACTATTTTCAGAGATGAAATGTGCAAGTTGTCATTCACCTACATTACAAACAGGACCCTCTACTATTGAAGCTTTATCAAACAAAACATTTCATCCATATACAGATTTATTATTACACGATATGGGCGCTCTTTTAGATGACGGTTATACCGAAGGTTTTGCATTGACTAGTGAATGGAAAACACCAGCATTATGGGGCCTTGGGCTCTCTCAAGATTCACAAGGTGGAAGCTATTTTTTAATGCACGATGGTAGAGCTAAATCAATAGAAGACGCTATTTTACTGCACGGTGGTGAAGCATTACAATCTAAAAATAGCTACAAACAACTAATGGAATCTAAAAAACAACAGGTATTAAAATTTTTAGAATCATTGTAATATGGAACGCAGAAAATTTATAAAAACATGTTGTATTACAGCTGTTGGACTTCCCATATTAGCCTCAACACTACATTCTTGTGCGAGCGCTATTCATTATGCGACCGTCACAAGAAAAGCAAATCGGTTAGTTGTTAAAAAAACAGCATTCATAACAATAAAGAACAATAAAGAAATTTTTAGAGATTTTGTTTTAGTAAAAACAGAAGACATGAGTTTTCCTATTTGTTTATACAAAACAAAAAACGACACCTATGTCGCTTCATTACTTAAATGTACGCACAGAGGATGCGAACTTAATGTAGGTGGCGGAATTTACACTTGTCCTTGCCATGGAAGTGAATTTACAGTAGAAGGAAACGTTTTAGAAGGGCCCGCAGAAAAAAAATTAAAAACATTTGAAACCATTATTGACGATGAAAACATATACATCATACAAGCATAAATTACAGCTATTTTCTCTTGTATTAATTGCATTCTCTATGAATGCAAATGCACAAAAAAACAATGCGCTGTTTAAGCGCTCAAAAGTAGATACTTCTTTTGTGCAATTAAACATGGACGCAACCTATAACAGGCCTTTTTTACAGTTGGATAAAACACCTGTAGCTCTTGGAGGGTATCTCGAAGCCAATTCTATCTACGCTTCTGAAGGTGGTGTTTCTGAAGGCTTGTCTTTTCAAGCGCGAAGATTGACTTTATTTATGTCTGCTACCATTTCAAAAAGAATCAAATTTCTTTCTGAAATCGAGTTTGAAGATGGAGGAAAAGAAATAGCAATTGAATTTGCAGCAATGGATGTCTCATTATTTCCAGAATTAAATTTCAGAGGAGGTATTATTATGAATCCAATTGGTGGATTTAACCAAAACCATGATGGTCCAAAATGGGAATTTGTAGAACGCCCAAATATGGCCAATCAATTATTACCTGCTACCTGGTCTAATGCAGGTTTTGGAATCTTTGGAAAAACACATAGTAAAAACTGGATTATTGGTTATGAAGCATATTTAACCAATGGTTTTGACAATACTGTTATTAATAACGAAGAGAGTAAAACCTTTTTACCTGCCTCAAAAGAAAACGGAGATCGTTTTGAAGAAAGCAATAGTGGACATGGGCTTTTTACCGGAAAAATTGCCTTCAAAAATAGAAAAATAGGTGAGATTGGCTTTTCATTTATGAGTGGTGTGTATAACAAATACGAAGAAGACGGAGTCGTTTTAGATAAGAAGAGAAAGCTAAGCGTGTATGCCGTAGATTTTAAAACCACCATCAAAAAAACCAACACCTATATTGTTGGTGAGTATGCGTTTATTTCTGTAGATGTACCTGATACATTTACACAGCAATACGGAAACAAACAACAGGGTTTCTTTTTAGATGTTGTACAACCAATTTTAAAACAAAAAGTATTGGACTGGGAAAATGCAACCTTAAACCTAGCCGTGAGATTTGATTATGTAGATTGGAATATTGGAAAGTTCAATGAGACAAACACCAATATTGGAGACGATTTATGGGCGGTTACGCCTGCAATTAGTTTTAGACCTACTTCTCAAACGGTGTTTAGAATAAATTACCGCTACCAATGGCAAAGAGATTTGTTGGCTAACGCACCTGCAAATAAAGCGTCTTGGCTGTTTGGTTTTAGTACGTGTTTTTAGCCAAACGCGACCATATCAATTTATACTTTATAAGTATCGTCTTGTTAATAAAAAAAAATATTAAAACTGGTCTTGACAAAATATCAAGACCAGTCAATTATCTTTATTAAACAAAACAGTCTAATCTAGTGCTATTAGCAAAAATGTCACCTTAGGGTTTTGAGATTTAGAATTTGTCCAATTGAAAACTTTAATCTGTCCTTTGGAATTCATTTGAAATATATCAGCAGCAGAATCATCTGGGTTCAAATTAATATTATTCATTACGCTATTGTCACCATTATAAGCATAAACTGCAGCTGATAATACCGAGTCTGTATTTAAAGCTATTAGTTTATACTCTGTTCCATATCTCCCAGACAAAGTTGATGACTCATAAGGAGATAGAGTAACATGGTTAGTTGTAAACGCTTCAATAAATTTTGCTGTTTTTAACTTTTCAGGAGTCTGTATATTTTGATTACTCATAATTTTAAATTTTAATTGTTTTCCCTACTCATAGGCTTTTCGGGTTCCGCCTCGTTTTTTAACGTGGGTACTGCTCCACTTTTGGTGTTTATTCATAAATTCAATGAGTAGCTTTTATAAATTCTGTACACACAGATGGGTTTCTACTTTTGAATGATGAATAACAAGTGTTGAAAA